>JAHJAY010000006.1 GCA_018813815.1 Patescibacteria group bacterium
AGGCGATGTCGGTTTAGAAGGCTGGAAAATTTATGGAGCTTTAGAAACCGAAAGATTTAATGTCAGCGCCGACTGCTCAGCGGTCACTAGCCAAATTCTGACTCAGGATGAAACATATTTAATCCGGGCAAATGGGACTTTTTCCGCCGGCGACCTAATTAGCGCTGACGCTAAATATTCAGCCAAAGCGCCAAGTACTGTTTGGACTGATGAAGTTCAAAGCTATGAAAGTTATGGTCCGGAATTATTGGATTTACAAATTGACGGTTCTTCACCTGATTGGGGAGAATATAATGTCAGCCACGAATACTGGCTGACAGTTGTGGGCGCAAACGCACCGCTTAACTTTAACATTTATGACATTTACTGTCCCAACAACGCCGGCTCGCTGGAAGTAACCATTTTTAAAGTTGAAGTTGAAGACATAACTGACGTTGACGGCAATTATGAATTGGACATCACCGGAATCGGGGGCGAGATTTATGTCGCTGAAGAACAGCAGGCCGGCTGGATACAAACCTTGCCCAGCCAAGGTTATTATTTATTTACCACGCCTACTATTTATGAGAACAAAGACTTTGGCAATAAAGAAGTTGAACCTCAACCCGGACCAACGAATATTGTTATTAATGAAGTTTATTATGATGTAGCCGGTGACCGCGGCACAGAAGATAAAAACGAATGGATTGAACTTTATAATCTCTCTGATTCTGCAATTCCGCTTAAAAACTGGTATTTAATTGATAAAGCCAACAACATCCGGATAATTCACGAAAACACTTCCATCCCTGCTCATGGCTTTGCTCTTTTATCGCATGATAATTCCACCTGGGTGCTTCATTGGCCATCAGTTCCAGCAGCAACAACAAAAGTCAACCTTGGCCAACATCGCGCCTGGCTGAATAATGATGGCGGCGATTGGTTAAAACTAATGAATCCTCAAAACCAGGAAGTTGATTTTGTCGCTTGGGAAAATGGTTTCCCCGGATGGGATAAAACCGCTAATGACGGCCAATCCATTGCTCGCCATCCGCTTGGCTTTGATACTGACAGCCCAACTGACTGGGAAGTTTTAAATACTCCCAATCCCGGCACTAATCCTCATAGCCACATTGTGGTTTCCATTAATCAGGAAGATAATCACCTGCTGGTTGGTTTTTCCAATGCAACCGGTTTTGATAATCTTAAATATGCGGTTAATTACACTCATGTTTTTGAAGCTAATCCAATTACAGAACTTATTCAGGGTGAAGCCAGTAAGCCGGTGGATGAACCGCAGTTAATCCTGGCGCCAATGTTTTTTGGCACCTGTTCAAGCGAAGGCTTGGTTTGCACCCCGCATCTGGAGATTCAAGATGTGCTTATTAATTTAATTTATAAAAATGGCTCGGAAATCATTGGCCAAGAGCAAATAAATTATGTTTGGCAATAAAATGTTTAAAAAACTGTTAATTATTATTTTAGCCGTCTGGCTGTATTTACCGTTACCGGCTTTAGCCGCTGACTTGGTAGTTACTTGTGAAGAAGAAGGCCCCTGCGCGACTGTGCCGGCCAACACACCTCTTTTTAATGTATCTGACGTTAAACCGGGAATCAGTATTTATAAAAGCTTCAGAGCCATTAATAATGATCCAGATGATGATTGTTCTTTAGTCATGTCAACTAAACATGAGGACGACCCTAATGGCTTTGCTGAAGTTTTATTTACAGTTATTAATGACGGTAGTAGTGACTTGTTCGGCAATACCGTTGGCGGACAAGCCGGCAGTAGTAATAATTTAAGAGATCTGTTTGCTTTAGCCGGCTTGGATTTAGGCACTGTTCCTGCCGCCGGAGGAATAAGAAATTATTTCTGGACAGTAACTATTGACCCTGCGGTAGGTAACAGTTATCAAGGTGTTACCGCCATGTTTGACTTTGACCTTCATTTTGCCTGTGGCTCTCCGGAAGAAAATGAACCTGAATTGGTAATTACCAAAACCAATGATAAAAAAGACCAGGTTCTAGGCGTCGGCGCTGTGGTTTATTATGAAATTACAGTCACCAATACCGGAACAGCCACCGCCAACAATGTAAGCGTTAAAGATGTCCAGCCAGTGGGTGATTATTTTGATTATCGGGAAAACTCCGGACACCTTACCTGCACTGACAATCCGGATACTGATTTAAGCGCCACCGGCACCAATCCTTATTATTGGGATTTTGAGGATATGACAGCCGGCGAAGTGTGCACTTTAACCTATGAAATGGAAATCCTTAATGACTCAATTCCCGGCACCCACTATAACCTGGCTGTTGCCAAAGGTTATGGCGGTGACGATGACGGCCGGGTTTATTTTTCCAACGTAGTTGAAGACCCGTTTGATGTTGGTCAAGCCGGTGAACCTGATGCTAATTATCAAGGAGAAGTTTTAGGCGCTTCTATTGGTCAAGTTTTGGGCGCCGCTACCGGCAATCCGACTTTCTGGTTAATTTTAGCCTTAAGTTTGACAGCACTTGGTTCAATTCTTAAACTCCACCGCCGCCGCGCCGGTAAAATTATTAAACTGCTGATTCTAATTTTATTAAATCTCGCTTTTATGCTTAACTCCCAACAAGTGATTTTGGCGGCTGACAACGATCCGCCGGTAATCGCCATTGTTCAATTGCCCGAATATTTAAACAAACGCGATTTTGAAATTTCTTATACAGCTTTGGATGGCGGCGAAGCCGGTTTAAAAGATGTTCATATTGAGTATAAAAAAGAGGGGGAGTCATGGCAGGATTTAGGCACTTATTCCGAAGAATCAAGAAAAGTAGCGGTTAACAGCGGACAAATAAATGAAGACAAAAAATATTATTTTAAAGCGACTGCGTGCGATAATAACAGCAATTGTGACGGCAATGAAACCAGCACTACTATTGATACTACCAGCCCGCCGCCGCCTGAACAGTACAACCGCTACCGCGAGGGAGAACAAGCCTATCGCATCACTTGGTATAACCCTGACAGCGACGATCTTGATCAAGTCTATATTTACCGCGGCGATTCCCATGAATATGATTTAAACCCTTCCAGTCGAGTAGCGGCAATCAATGTCACCAAAAACAGCCAAAGCGAATGGCTGAATGATCCAGTTCCGGATAAAACCAAAGAATATTTTTATGCTTTACGTTCAGTTGACAAGGCCGGCAACGCCTCTGATCCAATCGGCGATACCTGGACAACCACAACTACGGTTGAAGGTGAAACCGTAACCGGCTCTGAAACAATTGCCGGGCAGGAACTAATTAGTCAGAAAACAGCTCCCGGAGAAAGCAAAGGCCAAATTCTGGGTGAAGAAGAAGCTCAGGAGACAACTGAAGAAGCGTTTGGGGCTGATGAAGAAACCGGAAAAGAAGAGGCTGACAATCAACCACTGCCGCGCTGGCTCTTGTTTGGCGGTGCTGGTTTACTGGTTTTAATTGTTTATGTTCGTCAGCTCGCCAAAAAAAAGAAGTAACTTATTCCATACTATTAACTATTTACTAATTACCGGTTATTATTCTAAAATGGTTATATGCTGGCCCTATTGCAAAACTTGTTAATTCCCCGTCAATCTAATAATTATAAGGCTAAAACCCTGCATCTTTCTTCTTTGAGCAGTTTTATTTTAATAATCATCGCTTTCCAGATAATCATGACCACTGTTTCCCTGCGCTTTCCCGGAATTCTCGGTTATGCTTCAAATATCAATGCCGATGATTTGATTAATATCACCAATGAAAAACGCACCAGCCAAAATCTCCAGCCATTAAAAAGCAATTCGGTGTTAGCTGAGGCCGCCCGGCAAAAAGCCAGTGACATGTTTACCTTGGATTACTGGGCTCATTTTTCACCCAGCGGCAAATCACCTTGGTGGTTTTTTCAGAATACCGAATACTCTTACCGTTATGCCGGCGAAAACCTGGCCCGGGATTTTGATCAATCCAATAATGTGGTAATCGCTTGGATGAACTCGCCAACTCACCGGGATAATATTTTAAATTCCAATTATGAAGAAATCGGCATTGCGGTGGTTGACGGCGTACTCCAAGGTCAAGAAACGACTTTAGTGGTTCAATTTTTCGGCACGCCGGTTAGCGCTGTGGCTGAAGCGCCGCCAGCAGAAAAAATTCCTCAAGCGCCGGCTGAATCTGCCGGCCTGATCCCCAGCACCGAGGTTTTAGAGGTAAAAATCGAGCCAATCGCTGTGGCCGACTTGCCTGAAACCACCAACCAATCAACAATTTTAAGCCAAAGCAACCAGCAAATCCGCCAGCCAATACTTAGCTCTTTTAATTTAACTAAAACAGTTTCTTTGGCCACTACCGGCTTATTAATTTTGGTGCTTTTAGCCGATGCGCTGCTTGTTTATCAGCACAAAACCATCCGCATTTCCGGTAAAACTTTGGCTCATGTCATTTTTCTCGGCGCATTGTTAAGTATTACTTTATTGTCTCAACCGGGAGTAATCTTATGAATAAAACCCGATTCTATTCTTATCTTTTTTTAATCAGCGGGCTATCCTTGGGCCTGGTGGCTTTTTTTGCTTTAAGCGAACAGGTTTTCAGACTCACAGTCGCAGTTATTATTGGCATCTTTTATTTTAGCTGGGGCATGGTTCATCATTCATGGGAAAAAAGCCTTCATCCTAAAATTGTGCTAGAATATCTATTGTTCGCTTTATTGGCTGTTTTTATTCTAATATCTTTAGTTTTAAGGGCTTAAAGGAGATTAACATGAAAGGAATTGTTTTAGCCGGCGGCACAGGAACGCGCCTGTATCCTTTAACTCATGCCACTTCTAAACATTTACTGCCTATTTACGATAAGCCGATGATTTTTTATCCCATAGAAACCTTGGTTAAAGCCGGGATTGATGAAATTCTGGTTGTAGTCGGCGGACCCCATGCCGGCCATTATGTTAAAGTTTTAAAAAATGGCGAAGACTTTGGCTTAAAACATTTGGAATATGCTTATCAGGAAGAAACCGGCGGTATTTCCCAGGCAATTGCCCTGGCTGAAGATTTTGCTGATAATGGCCCGATTACGGTTATTTTGGGTGATAACACTACTGATGCTAATATTAAAAAAGAAGTTCAGGCATTTAAAGCCGGAGCGACTATTTTTATTAAAAAAGTGCCTGATCCGGAACGTTTCGGCGTACCGGTTTTTGATTCTAAAGACAAAAGCAAAATAATTAATATTGAAGAAAAACCTTCCAAGCCTCAAAGTTCTTTTGCCGTTACCGGGGTTTATATTTATGACCACCATTGTTTTAATTACATCCGCCAATTAGAACCATCGGGCAGGGGAGAGCTTGAAGTAACTGACCTTAACAACCTCTACATTAAAAAGGGACAAATGCGCTGGGCAGAATTAAAAGGCTTTTGGTCTGATGCCGGCACATTTGAAAGCCTTTATTACTCCACTAAATACTGGGCGGAGAAAAGTTAGGATATAGACGGCGGAATATTAACAAATTTTTCAAGCCGTTCTACTCTGGCATTCAAACCAAGATATTCGTGATCAAAAAACTCTATTATCTCATTAATGCCTTTTCTAATACTCCGAATCTCTTTTTCTATTGAATCTAACCGCTTGCTGGTTTTTTTAGATTCAGCTTTCAATATGTTAACATCAGCCTTGAGTGTGCCTACATCAGCCTTGAGTGTGCCTACATCAGCCTTGAGTGTGCCTACATCAGCCTTGAGTGTGCCTACATCAGC
>JAHJAY010000007.1 GCA_018813815.1 Patescibacteria group bacterium
CCTCCTCATGACTAAACTTTCGTAGGCTACAAAGCATCTTAGTCCACCTCCTATAGCCTCGTATTCTACTAAAAATGGGGTAGGCTTTGGCGTAGTGATCCACTAAACATCAATGTCGCAAATGTATCTTAACTTATTCAATTACTCAGTAACCAAGAAAAATCCAGCCCATTAATTTTACTATCAGCCACAAAATCAAGCGGACTATAGTTGCTGAGCCAGTTAGCCAACAGGGTCAAAACCTGACTGATGGGGTTGGGGGTTGGGGTTGGAATGGGATCACCGCTTGAATTCCAACCAGCTAAGCGGGCCATCATCCACCAAAAAGCTTTGCCTTTTTGATAGCAATTAAAACAATGGGAGTGAGCACAACTACTGCAGGATGGGCAAGAGTGGCTGCTGCACCAAGTAGAGCACCATTGGCAAGTATCACTTTCATTGGGGTAATAATTACCAGCCGGGTCCCAGCTTTCAATATCAGCAAAATCAAAAAGCACTTTATTATTAGCAATACAATAATCTCGAATTTGTTGGTTACGTTGATATAAATTTCCTGTTGGGCCGCTACCATCCAAATGCCCGGTCATATAAACAAAAGCAACATTAGGAAATTCAGTCTCAAGCTGGTTCATGTTGGCAAGATAATCATTGGCAATATTGTCATAAGTTGCTGTACTTACTTGTCCACACCAGGACCACATAACTAAATTACGAAGATGAGGATATATTTGGTAATCACCATTACTATTATTAAGCATTGTTCTGGTGGTGTTTACCCAGGCAGTCATGCTTGGGTTGCCAAGATCAGTTCCATCCCAGTTCCAAAGAGATAAAGTGCCGCTTGGAGCTATAGGGTTTGAAGTGCCAAAACGATAATGATAATAGTCATTAAAATAATCATATAGAGAATTGTCACTCATTAGCATATCCATTCCTGTAAATATTTGACTGCCGTGAGAGGTGTGGAAATATACGCCATAAAATAAACTTTTTGCTTGGTTAATATAAGAACTTGGAATAGTATCAAATTGCCCTACGGTCGTATGGTCAACAATCAGCCCGCCTGATTGCGGCCAAGCGGCTGTAGCTGGTTGTACTGAAGCTAAAAACAAACAAACAGATAAAAGCCAAAACCCTAATTTTTTAATCATTAACTATATTTATACTTTAATTGTTTTTAAACGGTCAAGCCTGTAAGATTAAATTATGCTAAGCCGGGTTTGTTCGGTTGCCAGTTTTGGTTTGGAAACAGTTGAGGTTAGTGTTGAGATTAATATTGCCAGCAAAAGTTTTTCCGCGTTTTCAATCGTCGGGTTGCCTAATAAAGCAATTGAAGAAGCCAAAGAGCGGGTTCGGACTGCTTTAATTAACTCCGGCATTAAGTTTCCTCAAAAACGGATTACTGTTAATCTTGCTCCGGCCGACCGGCCCAAAATCGGTTCCTGTTATGATTTACCTATAGCAGTTGGGATTATGAGTTTGGTGGCCGGTTTTCCGGTACCGGCCGTTTCGCACGGTTCATCATAGTGCCAGTCAGGTTGGTTTGATTGGCGGTGGTTCTCAACCCCAGCCGGGAGAGATTTCTTTGGCCCATCGCGGCGTATTATTTTTAGATGAAATTGCCGAATTTCCCCGGTCGGTTTTAGAAGCCTTGCGCCAGCCGCTTGAAGATGGGGTAGTGACTATTTCCCGAGCCGCCGGCCGGGTAAGTTATCCGGCTCAGTTTATTTTGGCCGCTGCCGCCAATCCTTGTCCCTGCGGTTTTTTACATCATCCCAAAAAAAGCTGTAAATGTTCACCGCGGGATATTTTACGCTATAAGCGCCGTTTATCCGGGCCGCTGATGGATCGGATTGATTTTCATGTTAATGTGCCGGCAGTTGAGGTAGATAAACTGTCGGCGGATAATAAGGCTAAGGCTTTACTGGAAACATCCGAGACGCTCCGGAAACGGGTCATAAGTGCCCGGGAACAACAAAGCCGCCGTTTTAATCAGCTAACGATTCATACCAATGCGGAAATGCGCAACCGGGAAATCAGGCGTTTTTGTTCTCTCAGTTCTGCTTGCGAGCAATTGCTCAAGCGGGCAGTGGATCAATTTCAGTTGTCTGCCCGGGCTTACTTCCGGTTAATTAAAATCAGTCGGACAATTGCCGATTTGGCCGGGGTTGAGCAAATTAATGAGGCTCATGTGGCTGAAGCGCTTCAATATCGGATAAAAGGATAGAATAGAGAATAGGGTGTAGGAAGTAGGATGTAGTTTTTGAAACGCAGATGAAAAAGCTTGCTACCTGTTTTTAAAGTACGACGCGAAGCGAGCTTAAAAAGAATAACGATTTAAAAAAATGGTTGGTGCGAACGGAGCGCTGAGTGAGTGCTTGAATTCAGCTTTCGTTTAATCACTTAACTGCACGAACGTTACTTTTAAAAATATGGTGGCAAGCGATAAATATCTAAATCTCCAAACCGGTCAGCTTGGAGAGAAATTGGCGGCGGCTTATCTGTGCAAAAAAGGTTATAAAGTTGTTGAGCGTAATTTTCGCACCCGTTTTGGTGAAATTGACCTGATTGTTCAAAAAGACGGCTGTTTGGTTTTTGTGGAAGTAAAGGCGACTCAAGGTCGGGGACAGCCGGAATGGCAAATTACTCCTCATAAACTCCAGCAAGTTAAAAAAATGGCCCAGATTTATTTAACCACCCAGCCACTGCGATACACAGATTTACGGATTGATGCAGTTTGTATTATTCTCAACAATAACAATTCAGTTGATAGGATCCGCCACTATGAAGCAATGGGATTTTGAGCCAGAATCTGTTAAACTTAAGGGGAGATGAAAAAGACAAGCAAACAACCGGTAATTTATGCCTTTATTGACAGCCAAAATATTAATTTGGCAATTCAAGATCAGGGCTGGAAACTGGATTTTCAGCGTTTTCGCATATACTTAAAAGATAAATATAAAGTTAAAAAAGCCTTTCTTTTTATTGGTTATGTTGCTGGAAATGAGGTTTTGTATGCTTATCTACAAAACTCAGGTTATATGGTTATATTCAAGCCGACCCTGGCTATTAAAAGAAAGGCAAGTGTCCTCATCAAGGGCAATGTTGATGCAGAATTAGTCTTGCATGCGATGATAGAATATAAGAGCTATAATGGGGCGATTATTGTTTCGGGAGATGGCGACTTTCATTGTTTAGTAGAGTATTTGAAAAATAATGACAAGTTGGAAAGATTAATCATTCCTAACAGAAAAAAATTTTCCAGACTTCTTTGGAAATTCAGGAAAAATATTGATTTTATGAATAATTTAAAAAGTAAATTAGTCAAAAAATAAAGGGGTGTCGCCTTTGGGACGAACCCAAAAGTCTTTTCCCCTTCGTGATAATTTATATAATATAATAAGTTAATACTACAGTCAAGTATGCAATTCAAAATTGACCGAAAAATATTTGCCACCTGGCCGGATCAGCAAATTCGTCAGCTGATTAATCAGGCGCTTAAGGAACTTAAATTGCCTGCCGTGGATTTTATAGTTGAACATCCGGTTGATGAAAACCATGGAGACTATAGTTCGAACATTGCCTTGCAATTGTTCTCAAAATTATCAAAATTTAAAAACCCTCGTGAATTAGCGAAAAAAATTACTGATTACTGTTTACAGATTACTGATTACGATTTTGTTGACAAAATAGAAATTGCTGGCCCTGGCTTTCTTAACTTTCACTTGAAACGAGAATGGCTACTCAAACAGCTTAATCAAGCACTTAAACAAGCGGATCAATATGGCCGTAACCAATCACTTAAAGCCAAAAAAGTCATGGTGGAATTTACCGACCCCAATCCCTTTAAAGAATTTCATATTGGTCATCTTTATTCCAATGCAGTCGGTGAGTCGCTGGCTCGGCTTTTTGAGGCGATTGGTGCTCAAGTAAAACGAGCTAATTATCAAGGGGATGTTGGGATGCATGTAGCCAAGTCTATTTGGGGAATGAAGAAAAAATTGAAAATTCTTGCCGGAAAATCCTTAACCGAGCGAGTTAAATTCATGGGTCAGGCTTATGCGGCGGGTGCCACGGCTTATCAAGAAGATCAATCAGCTAAAAAAGAAATCGAAGCTTTGAATAAACAGATTTATGAACAAGATCCGGCCATTCAAGAACTTTACCAAACCGGTCGGCAATGGAGTCTGGATTATTTTGAAACCATTTATAAAAGGCTTGGTACTAAGTTTGACGAATATTTTTTTGAAAGCGAAGCTGGAGAATACGGCCTTAAAATTGTTCAAGAATATCTTAAAAAAGGCGTTTTTGCCAAAAGTAAAGGGGCAGTGATTTTTGAGGGCGAAAAGCGCGGTTTACATACGAGAGTGTTTATTAATTCTCTAGGTCTGCCAACCTATGAAGCTAAAGATTTAGGTTTAGCAGTAGCCAAGTATCAACGTTTTAAATATGATTATTCCTTTAATGTTACCGGCAATGAAATTAATGCCTATTTTCAGGTAGTTTTAGCGGCTTTAAAACAAATTAATCCGGAGTTATGGCAGAAAACCCGTCATGTTGGGCACGGAATGGTTCGTCTGCCCGAAGGCAAGATGTCCTCGCGAACCGGCAAAGTGCTGACCGGTGAGTGGTTAATTGATGAGGCCAAAGCCAAAATTAAAAAAACCTATCCTGATGTTTCTGAAAAAACAGCAGAAATGGTGGCAATTGGGGCAATAAAGTATGCTTTGCTTAAAGCCGGTCTTGGTCGCGATGTTATTTTCAGTTTCAAAGAATCCATTTCTCTACAAGGCAACTCCGGACCATATCTGCAATATACTTATGCGCGTTGCCGGAGCGTGCTCCAAAAAACAAAAATTACCGATTACCGATTACCGATTACTGATTACTCGGCTAATTCCGAAGAATTAGCCATTCTCCGTTGGTTTTACCGCTATCCTGAAACTGTGTTGGCCGCCGCCCAAGAATTGGCGCCGAATCAGATTGCCAATTATTTATATGAATTAGCTCAACGCTTTAACACTTTTTATAACAATCACCGGATAGTTGGCAGTGATTTTCGCTTGACCTTGACTGCGGCTATAGCTCAAATCCTTGAAAATGGCTTGTATTTATTGGGAATCAAAGCCCCGGAGAAGATGTAAGTCTAAAGATGATGTATTTATTCTTCAGAGATTTCGCCTTCCAATTCTTCTACAGTATCTCCTGATGAAAGCATTGCTGCTGCTTCAGCACCTCTTCTACCCAAAAGTACTTCTGCTGTTGGTGAACGCAAGATTAAAGGTAAACCTCTTTGTCGCCAAACATCCTCAATAGCATTTCTTATTAGACCCATTTTTCCATTGGGATTGCCAATTTCATTAAGCCACTTGGCCAAACTTGCCGCATGGCTAAATATATTTGTAAAGGCAATTGCGGCTATATTTCCTAAGTCCCTCGCCAAATCAGGAACAGTAGTTTCAAATTCAGCTAGAATAGTTGTTGCCGCATCTCCTGCTACTCTTACTTGAGCATTAATTAAACGCATTTCAATGTCCATTTGACTAATTATCTTTGCTTGGTCAGCACCAACTAGTCTTGTTTTAGCTTCTTCAAATGCAGTCTTTAGGATTTCCACTTCTTGTATTTGCGAAATTTGTCTTTGTTGCATTTCTCGTCGCAAGCTTAAAACTAATCCTTGTGTTGTTGCTTTATCTTGTAAAAGAGCAGCAGCTTGTTGAAGAGCTTGCATTTTCAAGTTTTCTTCTTGACCCACTCTTTGTGTTAAACCGGTTTGTTCTACTAAGCCTCTTATTAAAAGTTGGGTTGCTTGTTTATCGCCAAAGACTTGTGTTAACCAATCCCCAATTGCTTCAACTGTGCT
Source organism: Patescibacteria group bacterium (assembly GCA_018813815.1). Taxonomy (GTDB): domain Bacteria; phylum Patescibacteriota; class Microgenomatia; order UBA1400; family JAHJAY01; genus JAHJAY01. The sequence continues at coordinate 5,864 of JAHJAY010000007.1, forward strand.
ATGTTGAGCAGAGGCATGGGTAGCTAAAAGACTTCCCATCCAAGCAAAGGCTTGGTCGCCTGGAGTAAGCCAGACAAGGCTTCGCGGAAGAGTTTGTTGGAAATCAACAAGGTTTCCTTCTTCGTCTTGGGGTAATCCCAGGGACACCGTCAACGCCTGAAGTATTGTTTTTGGGTCTAGACCTGTCTCTGAGGTATCTTTTGTTAACTCTAGGATTTCTTTGGCCAAGGCTACCGCACTATTGGGTTTTATATCAAGGGTTTCTTCGATAATAGTTTGAACGCCTGTTTGGACTTCAGGTAAGTTAGCCGCTTTTTCTAGTTGTGATAAAATATCAGTACTGTCATTAACAAGTTGGGTGGTGAGGGTTGGTGCTTGAGGGATAATTAAATTACCTTCGCCATCTCGAGTTATCAGTGATTGATTCATTCCTCCTATAGTCAAAACTGCCTGGCCAAACCTTTGCTGAACTTCGAGAAGCGCCAAACTTGCTCTTTGATAAAGATCGCCCAAGTAATTTAAAAACTCTCTTGTCGGTCGGGGAGGGGCTTGTATTCTTTCTGCCAAAGTTAAATCGTCTGCCTCAAGAATTGTTGTAAGAGCTTCTTTAAATTTGGCTTCTTGTTCCGGGCAAATATAGGCAATTTGATCTAAAAGCCGAAAAGGAAAATCTAGATTTTCTATAATTTGTGGTGTGAATGTGGTTAATTCCTCGAACTTGCCTGGGTTACCTGGTGTCATTTTGAGGGTTAACTCAATTAGAGAGCGTTTTGGTCGTTCAGAGCGCCCAGCCATATCAGAATAATTCTTCAAAAGTTGTAAAAAACCCTTAGCAATATGTTCAGCCATTGGTCTTCGCCTGTCTGATTGATTTTCTACCCGTGGTAAACTATCATTGCTTTGGATAGCAACAAGATTCCAGATTTCTGTTCCGCCATTCTCAATCCATTTCCAGGCGTTTGGCTGATATTCAACCGCTTTAAGATATTCATCAAAAACAGCCTTTTGATCTTTTAACGGCCAATAAGGAAAGTTGTATTCCAAAACCCGGCGAGCCGCTTGTTGTAATTGATCACAGCAATTGGGATTATAGATGATTCGATAAAGCAGTTGGCCTATCATTTGCCGGTAAGGTTGTGTTAATTCTTCTGCTTCGCCAGACGTATTTTCCAGAATTTTACCGGCGGCTAAAAGATAAAGAGCCGCTATCTTATTTAATTTTCTATCTCCTTCTACATAAAAAGTCGGGTCTTCAATTACTGCTAGAGCCTGGCTAAAAAATTGGGCCAAACAGGAATTGATGCTTGCTTTTTCAGAATCACTCCATTCTTCACTTAAAAGATGCCTGGTGCCACCATCTTGTCCGGCTCCGGTTAATATATATGCACTATTAGCTGAGTGTCTTATTCCTAAGTTGACTTTATCTGGGGTCAAGACATCTGTCATAAAACTTAGTAACCAAATGTCGTCTTTAGGCAACTCAGTGATTTCCTTCGGGAGTAAGACTGTCCCGGCATTAAATGCCGCATAAAGAATTTGGCTCAGTTTGGCCTTGGGAGTATTTTCTTTGGTCTCGGGAGCTTCTTCTAATAAGGTTGCCACTGCATTTTGTGCTGCAACTAATCTTGTTTTATGCGGTTTTCTTCTACTTTTATCAACTTGTTGTCTGGCACCAGGGTCAACCATCAAAAGGGTTGCGTAAGCATTCGGGCTTATTAATCTAATCGTGCTTAAAAGAATATAAAGGCCTCCAGAGAAGTCGGTTCTAAGAATGCCGGGCAATTTTTCCAGGGCTGAGCAAAAACCCGCAGCAAATTTTGTCAGAGCTTCTTCTGAAACTGGAACTACTAAGTTGCTGTCATTAACTCCACTTAGCCACTCCTGAGCTAGAGTTTGTTGACCGCTTGGTTTTTCTTCTTTAGCAACCACATAGGCAAAAAGAGCGCTAAGAGCCGCCTCATGGCCATCTGCTTTTTCCAAGTGAAAAGCATCTAAACCATTTCCCAACAACCTTGCTTCTATATATGAATTTAAAGGGTTATAAACATCTTCTTGTCTTCCTCCCAAGCCTTGTTTTTCTCTGTTTAAAAGGCCTTGAGTCATTGGTGAGTCAGTCATTAGCCAAAGAAGGGTTCTGAAAACTCTTTGCCTTTGATCAATATTATTGGCGGCTTTTTCCATCGCTTCAAAAGAAGCATCAATTCCAGCCAGCATAAATGCCCTAACTATTTCTATATCTTTGGCTTGTTTTAAGTCTTCGGGCATAAGAGCAGCCATTGTTGCTTCAAGGTAACTGCGGAGGGATGTTGAAACATCCCCTCTTTGTCCAAAACCAACTCCATTAGCTCCAATAAGATTAAAGTGATCACTCCAGAATGTTTTTACTGCTTCTGCCTGAGAAATTATTTTAGGAGTTTTATTTGTTACTATCGCCTGATCAATTTCTGTACTAATTAGTTCAGCTTGGTATTGACTAGCACCTGGGAGTTGGGTAACAACTGTTTGGTAGATTTCGGCTAAAAATTGGCAGGTCGCCGGGTCTGTTTCCTTTGTGATGGCCTCAAAAATAGCCGCTTGCGCTATTTGAAATTGTTTATGCTGGATTTGCGGTCCTTTGCCGGCTATTTGGCCAAGAAAAATTTTGACTTCTTTAACAAACGGATTGTCCAGTGCGGGAAAAACACCAGAAGAAATTCCATAATCGAGACTGATTATGTTTCCGACTTGTTGTTGACAAAAATTAGATTTATCTTCAATCATTGCCATTTTATTCCTTAGTTTCTATTTCTAATTCTGCCTGATATGTTAGAGCTAAATTTAACTGGCTTGATGCTTGGGTATATAAATTACCTAAACATTGTCTTATTTCAGGAGTTGTAGTTTTGCCAATTTTTGGAAGAAGAGTTTGTTGAAATACCTGTAAGATTCGGTATTGGGTTTCGGCTTGACCGATGGGGGTTTTTTCTGCTTCTGCTTCTGCTTCTGCTTCTGCTTCTGCTTCTGCTTCTGCTTCTGCTTCTGCTCTCTGACGACTTATTGTATTTAAAAAAGCTTGTATTTCTTGTTCTATTTCTGCAACAAAAGAACAGTCTGTGTTTAAGCCACAATTAGGGTCAGTAATAACTTGAATACAAAAATCTAAATATGCTTTTAATTTATCCGGATCGTTCTGCCAAATTTTTCTTTGATACTCTCGACCGCTTTCAAAACCTCTTTTGTGATGAAGTTTTACCCAAATATTAAGCATTTTCTGCCTTATTAAGGGATTTTGATTTTGTTTAATTGTTTCAAATATTATTTTTTCCCCTGCTGTAATAAAAGCGGCGATAACCATGGGATTTTTTTCTATGGTTTTACCTGAACCCAACTGTTCCATTATTTTTTCTAACTGATGATTAAAAGTTGAGAAAAGATCAAAATCTTCTCCAATGCCAATTCCTTTACTGGTTAATTTTTCAACCATACTTCTCCAGAATTCGGTCATGACTTTTTCTGGCGTATTTTTTACCTCGTCTTTGATTTCTAAGCACCTTTGGTGAGCAATTATTGTTTTTTCACGCAATGCTTGAGCCCTAAGTACCGGAGCATTAGTCATTTGAGTACTTACTTGCCTATAAGTCGTTTGCAGTTTTTGACCAACTGTATTATCCCGGCAGTCACTGATCAACGGTAATAAACTTTCGTCGGCCGCTGTCATTATCTGGTCATGTTGATAGGGAAGGGGAGTTCTAAGAAAGGCTTCATAAACCAAATCAAATTCTGTTGTTAGATCATATCTTTTGTCTGCGCCAAACTCTGGATGAGATATTCGCCAGGCAAGGCCTTGGAAAAACTGTTTCGGGTCATTATGCCAAAAACTTCTAGCGGTTTCCCGAAGCGCATTTGTTAAATGAATATTTGAGACAAATTGTGTATATAAAGTTTTGATTTGTTTTTTTTCGTCCGGTTTTTCTGCCTGTTCCAACGAACTCAAAAGATCCGCTTCCCACAGGTTCAAAAACCTCATTCCTTCTTCAACTGTTCCTCTTCTTCCAACTACTCTACAAGCACTTGTTTCCATCCATCCCAAGGAACGGGTTCTGTCAAACCTTCGTCCAGCACCAACATGGGGATCAGTAAGAATCGTTAATATTGTTTCTAATCGTCCGGTTGGATTTCCTCTGGGTAGTTCAAGTATGTTGCTGGCCTGCACAGCTATTAGAGTAGGAAGAATTCCAATACCGCCCAATAACCTTCCTCTTACTGTTAGAGCTATTCCAAGCTCTCTTAAATTAAGTTCTCTATTCCACCAAGCAGCCCAAAGCTTGTCAGGAGACCTAAGTTGGGCTAAATTTACACCACCACTAAATGTGGAACTAAAAAGGGTTGGTCCTGATTCTCGTTGGGTGATCATTTTTTCTTAATAATAAAAAACCTGCCTTCAAATTTTTGTGATTTAGGCAGGATGAATGGAATATATCAAAAAGTTATGGGCTTGTCAAGCGCATTGGTGGTATCCCTAATAAAGCCAGCTGTTTTTGAAGATACGCGGATATTAAGTGGTGTAGATATACGACTTATATTATATAGTATAACTAGTAATTGCTAATTACTTTATTTATATGCTAATCTACTTTCAATGGTTAAAAATCCACCGCCCTTGTCATTAAAATTTACTACCTTACTTTTATTATTGGCCGGTTTGGGTTTGAGTATTGGTTTGAGCATGGAGCGCCAGCTTTACCAAAAGCAGGCTGAAGAAGTGCCCGCGCCGCCAGTCGGCTGCCAGGAAGTTCAGCCGGCCACGCCCGCCAATCTCCGCGGCTGGTCCGGGCCCAATGAGGGCCAAGTTAGCCTGGTGTGGGATCAGGTTGAGGGAATAACAGGCTACAAAATCAACTATAGCCCGGTGTCAGTAATTTTAACCGGCGAAGTAATTGGTTTGTATCAAAAACAAAGCCATACCTTGACTGATTTAGAACCGGGCGAGGATTATTATTTTACTATTACGGCAATTAATGATTGTTCTTTTTCATCAGCATCACCAATTCTTAAAGTAGCGGCTTACACTTCCGGAGTTGAGCAAAACATTATTTATTTACCTGCCCCAATCGAGGAGGAAGCAATTGTTTCAGCTGAAGAAGCCACCCCGGCCGCGGAAGTTGCCGCCAGTGCGCCGCTAGAAGCCGAAGTAACCCCGCTTTTATTGGTAGAGCCGGAAAAAAAGCCAATTAGGCTGGTTGATTTGTTTCAGGGCACTTTACCTTGGATAATGGGAGCAGTGATTGTTTGGGGAATTGTGGTTTTAGTTAAACTACGGATGAAGACTTTGGCCCGGGAAACTGAATCTTTAGAGCAGGGAACTGAAATTCCGATTAGCGAGGCTGAGACAATGAAAAGTGAGCCAGTTGAAACTGAAGAAGTTCAACCTTCTGCCCCGCCCCAACCGCAGGGGGATCCGCGTCCTCCAGTTGAACCGCCTGCCCCAACCGCAGGGGAGCCTGAACCGGAAGAAATTTGACCCGGCTGACTCCAGCGTTATTCCTGTTCTATAAATTAGCCCTATAGTGTTATAATACTTCATGACAGAAATACTTAAAGGGCGTAATCGGTTTTTGGCTTATTTATTAATCCCAATGATTGCTTTAGCTGCTTGTAATCCGGAGAGCCCAACCCCAACCCCAACCCTGCCTCCAGTTTCCCCTGGACCAACAGCCCTGGCGACGCCAACAGAATCTGGCCAGCAAACAATGCCTGAAATTAATCTGGTTGTAGTTGGAGCAAGGAGAGAAGAACGGCCAACCCTAGAATCAGCAGTTCAACAGGAAATTATTATTGCGGTTCAATCTGCTTATCAAAAAGTTGATCGATTTTTTCAACAAGCTTTTCCAGGTCAAGAGTTAACAGTTGACGCTTTAAATTTATCTATTGTGCTTGACACTGATGGAAAGTTTATTGGCTCTGGTCATCATGCCAATTTTCATTCAGAAGATGATCAGTCGATTCAAGTAAATTTAATGGTTTCTTCAAAAGACGAGAGTGACTTTGCTCATGAGTTAGTTCACACCTACATTAATAGACTGTTGGTTTCTGAAGGGATAGTTGGTGGCATTACAGATTGGAGAATAAGTGAGCTCTTAGCTGAGGCGGTTACCGCGGAAATTTATGGTGAGCCGGCTTTTAATATGCCAACTTGGTTTAATATTGATTTGCAAACCTACTCTGATTCACCGGCTTTGGCCCTAGTAACTTTTGTCCCCCAACAGACCGCCCCGATGTTTAATATTTCAATTATCGGGCTACTTCAAACAGGAGTTTATTATGCTAATTCAGCGGTTTTATTGCCTGAAGTAGAAAGATATGGTGTTGAAAGGTTTACTCAGGAAGCAGTAGCTATTTTAAGCCGGGATTCAAGTATAACTATGGTTGAGCTCTTGCGGCAGATGGGGCTAGAGGCGGTGGTTAACCAATGTGCCTATCTTCAAGCTCCAGAAACAGTTGCCCCAGGGGACTATGCTTTAGTTGTGCCTTTTGAGTCAACAGTAGTAGGCGCAGCTTTTATTTTTATTCATATTGATGAAGCTGGTGAATTGTCAGGCTTGGAGGGAGACGCTAGTTTTACAATAACTAGCGCTGATGGGGCTGAGCTTTTTGGAGCATTACCCATTCCTTCACCAGGATTTTTCCCAATTTCTTATCAATCTTTTGAAGAAACTGGGAACGGACCTTATTCAGTAAGATTTATAATTAATGACCAAGAATTTTTATTTCAAGAATTAAAAATCTCTCCTTAAAGCCCATCTGTTAACCCATACGGTGTTTGGTGTTTGAATTGATTGTTTTTAACCCGCTGAATAATTTTGCCGGCTTGGTTAAAACCGCGATTTTTGATCTGCTCTAAACTAAGTTGATCATCACAATAAAGTTTTAAAACCTGATCAGCTTCCTGGTAAGTAAAGCCAAATTCAGCTTCATCAGTTTGTCCCGGCCAAAGGCCGGCAGTAGGTGACTGGTCAATAATTGCCCGGGGAATGCCAAGATATTCGGCCAATTGGTAAACTTGGGTTTTATACAAATGCCGGATTGGGGCAAAATCTGCCGCTTCATCACCATAACGGGTAAAATAGCCCAGAAGATATTCAGAGCGGTTTTCTGTGCCGCAAACCATGGTCTGGTGTTTTTTAGCCAGATCATAAAGCAGGATCATTCGGACTCGAACCATAATGTTGCCGAGGCGTAGCCGATTGGTGGTTGAGGCAATTTGTTTTACCATTGGGGCAATGTTGATGTTAATAATATTTTTTGTTGGAATTTTAGCTTGCTTGATAATTTTGTCTGCCAAATCCATGTTTTGTTTAGCATAGGGAAGTTTAATTACTAAAATATTTTTCGGGCCAATGGCCTGAGTTAAAAGCATTAAGCTGACAGCAGAATCAACTCCGCCGGAAACAGCAATAATAGTTTGATTAAACCCCTGTTCTTTCAAGGTTTTTTTAATAAACCTGATAATTCTAGCGGTCTCTTTTTTCATAGTATAATTGATGCATTTTTATATATTGTTTTACCTTGTGAGGCACTAAGCCGGTAATATTTAGATTTTGTTTAATTCTTTTTCTAATATTGGTTGAAGAAATATTAGAATGAATTAACAGGGGGTGACGGATGAGTTTAAAGCGGTATTCAGGTTTAGCTAAGTCATATTTAGCCAGATTAAAACCAAAGCGCGGTCGGGGAAAGACCCAAAAATTCCAACAGGTGATTAGCTTTTTCCAATCACCCCACTGATGAAACTGTTTTAAATTATCTGAACCAATAATAAAAGAAAACTGGTGTTGGGGATATTTTTTATCCAGCAATTCCATAAGTTCAATCGTGTTGCCGCTGAGCTGGTTGTCAATTTCATCGCCGCAATATTTAATATGTTTATTGACAAGTGTTTTAGTTATGGCCGCGCGATCTTTAGCCAAAGCCAGTGTTTTATCAAAAGTATGCCGCCAGCAGGGAGTCAGCCAAACCGTCTCCATTGGAGTAAAATCCAGCACTTGTTGAGCGATCAGCTGGTGGCCTAAATGCGGCGGATTAAAAGCGCCGCCCAGAATAGCAATTTTCATAAGCTGATTTTACCATGCTTGACAGAATAGCTCATCCTTATGTATAAGTCAATGACTTATGTACTCGTCCACTACCTTAGTGACACTTTTCCTCCTCTTCTTGTTTCCACTTTTGATAGTATTCGTGTGGGGTTAAATAATCAAGCGCTTGATGGGGTCTAATATGGTTGTAAATATATTGCCACTCCTCCAGCTGCTTGTTGTGTTCTATTAAGGATAATTCTACTTCATTGACTTCATAGAATTCTTCTCTATGAGTCCGGTTGGCCCTTTCAACACAACCGTTAAGTTTTGGTGATCTTGGAGGCAGGACGAATAAGGGAATATCTCTTTTTTTACATTCCTGCTCAAAGTATTTCTTAAACTCAGAGCCGCC
>JAHJAY010000008.1 GCA_018813815.1 Patescibacteria group bacterium
CATGGAGGTTTTTACCGAACACCTTAATCGCTAGGGGTTGCAGGAGTAGCTAGAATACGGGAGCGACTAATGCCTTGGTTTAGAAATTCAACCGCCGTTAAAAAACAGAGTGTAACAAATTAAGCTGTTAAATTTAATTAACTAAAAGTGTGAAGTTAAATTATAAATTGGTAAAACAGCAGACAGGGTCGCTATTCCCGAAAAGACACCCATTAAAAGAAAACTCGTGACTGCTAAAACCAAACCAAATTTAAAATATTTTTCCTGAATTTTTTCTTGTTTTGAAAAAAGTTTAAAACCTAAAAAGAAATTTGTAATTCCCAGCAACAAATTAAATCCCAAAGCAAGATAAGCAGGAGCAAAAGAAGGCATTTCTGCACTAACTTCAGTGTACAACTTTGTCAATCTGGGGATAGTAAAAAATATCGCAAGCAAGGGATAAATTATTTGAAGACCACTAAAGATAAAGTTGATAATCCCAACAATTTTATATTTAGACATATCTTTATTCTATCAACTTGATCCAATTAAAACAACCCAACTCCCCAGATGTTCTATCCTAATTTAAAAAAATTAAACCCAAATACCTATAATAATGAAATTGGAGAAAATACTATATAATCAAACCCTATGAGATCAGAATTAATAAACGATGAACTCAGACTGGCCTTAGAAAATGACGCCAATGGCGGCAATCCTTATAATTGACTCGTTTATTGAACTGCTTGAAGCGGTTCAATAAAATTCTCCTCTGACATATGAAGAAGCCCTCGCTATTATTAAAAAACATATAGTTGTGGCACTGAACCAGCAATAAAACATAGTCTTTTAACTATTATCTATCTGTTTTTTAACAGCTGGCTTTTTTGGTAGGAAAAAAGTGTGCCTAAACCCAGCAGTAGGGCCATTAACTGAACAAAATCTCCAAGTATCGGCAGGGCGCTAAATACATAGTAAATAGCTAAACCCAAAGCAAAACTTAAATAAATACTCATTTTCTGTTTGGGCAGCAACGATTTCAGCTTTCTTCCCAAAACCATACCTACCACCAACTTACTAAGATATAAATCAATCACAAAAAGTAAACCCAAAATAACTGCCAAAGGCAAACCAATACCAGTAATCATTAACATAATAAAAGCTGGCGAAGCAAGAATTATTAATAAAAATCCCCATCCCAGATTGGCCAGCCAATTTTTCTCTAGGCTGCTTGCTATCTGCTGGCTTGGTTTTCTGAAAAGGTAAAGAACTAAACTTCCAACTACCAGCGCTGCCAAATAAGACCAAAGTCTGATCATAAACTTGAATTTCCTGCCCTTTGTTTTAACCAGCTCTGGTTTAGTTATTTCAGCAGTTGCTTTTTTTTGGGTTGGTAAAATATGGCTAACCCTACCTGATACTGTAGCTGTTCTTAACAACCCCTCTTCTTTTTCAGCACTATAATATGTTAAATCTCCTGCCACAACTGTATTTGATCCTAGAGTTAGCTGTTCCGTGGCAATATAAATATCTTTACCAACCGAGCCATCTATATTAACCGATCTTCCTCCACCCATAATTCCCCGTGCAACATCGGTGCTTAGATTTACCAAACCAGCGCCAAACAATATTCCACCCCCAACTGTGCTCCCCTCTTTGACATTAACATTCCTTCCAACCACAGTCAGACTATCTCCAATAAAGGCCCCTTGTATGTTAATGCTTTCGCCGGCCACACGGACGTCATCTTTTATTTCACCCGTTATTTCAAGCGTCCCGCCAGCCGCTACTACATCACCATTTACCGTACCGCTTATCTTAATATTTTGCCCGACGGCATATAAATCGCCATTGATTGTTCCCTCAATAATCACACTCTCTCCGGTCACAAACAAGTCGTCATCTATCACTTCCTCTTTCGCCACCACTGCTTCTTTTTTTGAAGAAATAACCTCAGCTCTTACGCTGGGAGCCAAAAACAAAACAAGGCTTAGTAAAAAAATAAAAAATAAAATGTGGCGTTTCATATCTTTCCTTGCTATAAACTTTTTTTTATTTGTGGTCGCGCCTGGATTCGAACCAGGGACCTCTCGAATGTGAATCGAGCGCGCTAACCAACTGCGCCACGCGACCTTAAGGTATATTCTACCAATTGACGCGAATTTTAAAAAGGGTGTAAGGTATATGAGTATGTTTATGCGTTTAATTAAGGCTCTGCTTGGATTTCTTTTAGACTTTGTTGAAGTCTTTGTTATTGCCCTGGCCTTATTTGTAGTTATCTATATCTTTTTATTCCAGCCCCATGAAGTCAAGGGCAAATCAATGTATGCTAATTTTGATGACGGCGATTATCTGTTAACCGATAAAATCAGCTATCGCTTCCGGGATATTCAACGAGGCGATGTAATCGTCTTTAAAGCACCCAGAAATGAAGAGTATGACTATATTAAAAGAGTGGTGGCTTTACCCCATGAACGGGTTAAAATTCAAGCTGGCCGGGTGTTTATCAACAGTGTTCTTTTAGATGAGACTGACTATTTACCTTCATCTGTTAATACCCGAAGCGGACAAGTCTGGCAGGAGGACAAAGAGCTCACCATCCCTAGTGGTGAATTTTTTGTCTTGGGCGATAACCGCGACCACTCCAGCGATTCGCGTGATTGGGGAACAGTTCCGGCAGATAATATTGTTGGCCGCGCCTGGTGCCGTTATTGGCCTACTAGCGCTATCGGATTAATTCCAGTAGTAGATTATCCCACTGTAGGAAAAACTGGCCCGATAATTTCTGGAATAAATTCACTAACTGCGTGGCGAAGTAATCCCTTTATAAATCCGCTGTAAGTTTTCTTCAGTTGTTTCAGGATTGCCCTGTAAAATCAAATGAATCCGAGTTTGCCTTTGAGTCCTGATTAATTTAACTTTAGCATCATCTCCCAAAGCAGTGTTTAATTCGTTTCTCATTGTATCAATTTTTTCATCAATAATATGACTTTCCCCAACTACGGTTTTTTCATGAGGCGGTTGGTTGGATTTCTTTTTCATCCGCCGGGCCAGCTCTTCAGCCCGCCTGACTGAACCGGATTCTTTTAAAATCATTTTGTAGGCTTCTATCATCAGGTTTGAATTCTGAATCGCGGATAAAGCGCGCGCGTGGCCTTCGGTAATTAAACCGGAAATCAAGCCGTCTTTAAGGGCATCGGGTAACTCTAGCAACCTCAAGGTATTAGAAACATAAGATTGGCTTTTGGCAATCCGCTGGCCAATTTCGGTTTTGGTTAAAGCAAACTCTCTCAATAAGCGCTCAAATGCTTTGGCTCTTTCCAAAGCATTAAGGTCAATACGCTGTACATTCTCCACTAAAGCCATTTCCAACATTCCCCGCGGTGAAGTCTGTTTTACAATACAGGGCACCTTAATCAAGCCGGCTATTTTACCCGCCCGCCAGCGCCGTTCACCGGCAACAATCTGGTAACCGGCTGGAGTTTGGGCTACAACTAATGGTTCTAAAATCCCGTGTTCTTTAATTGAATCAACTAAATCCATAATTGATTCCGGTGGAATCATCCCGCGGGGCTGAAGCGGATTGGCCTGAAGCGAGCTGGTTTCTAAATAAACAATCTCTTCTTCTTTGTGTTTCATATTACCTCCACGAATGCTTTACCCTGTTTGGTACGGAATTTCACCTGGCCGTCCTGAGCGGCAAACAAAGTAAAATCCCTTCCCTGCTTAACACCGGCACCAGGATGAAATTTACTGCCTCGCTGGCGGACAATGATCTGGCCGGTTTTAATTTTTTCTCCGCCATAAATTTTAACTCCCAAACGCTTACCTGCACGGGGAGTTTGCTGATTACTGCTGCCTGAAGCTTTCTTTTTAGACATATTTTAAATGATTTTAAATAAGTTTTTCACGAGTGTCAACCATATCTTTTCACATTTTTCTCTGTCTTACCACCTCAAACATAATAATGCCGGCAGCCACACTCATGTTTAAAGAGCCAAGCTTGCCCGACATAGGAATATTCACGAACTGATCACAGCGGCTGCTTAAATTATCAGACATGCCCTTAGCCTCACCACCAATTATAAAAGCCAGCGGCATTTTTAAATCTGTCTGCCAAATTGACTGCTTAGCTTCCTGGTCAGCGGCCAATAAACTAATTGCCTGCTTTTTTAAAATTTTTAGGGTTACAAACAAACTTTCCTGAATAATCGGCAAATGTTCCATTGCTCCCATAGAAACACGCCCAACTACCGGCGTATATGGATTGATATTTTTAGGTACAATTAAAGCATGAACTCCGGCCAATTCAGCGCTGCGGATAATGGCGCCTAAGTTTTGCTCATAATCCATATGGACAACTACCAATAGAAAGGCAGGCTGTTTATGCTCATAAAGCCGATCTAAAAATGGTTCGAGTTTAATTATAGGGGGGAAATCTGCCAAAGCAACCATCCCCTGATTAATGGTAGTTTTAGCCATCCGGCTTAAACGTTTAGGCGCAAGCCGGACAATATTGAGTTGTTGTTTAACCGCCAGACGAAATATCTCTTTTACCCGATCATCTTTTTGGATTGTCTGACTCAGAAAAAGTTTTTTAACCCGGCCGGGAAACTTTAAAGCTTCTAAAACAGAATTCCTGCCTTCAATTTGACGCCAGGCACTCATACGAATTTAATCTTCTTAATCTTAAGTTTAGTCAGTTTTTGACGATGACCGGTAACTTTGCGGTAGCGGGATTTGGCTTTAAAACGCGCCACCCTGATTTTGGCCGCTTTAGTTTGGCTAAGCAAACTGGCCTCAACCATTGCCCCCTTGATATAAGGAGCGCCAACGACTACTTTTTCGCCTTGAGCAGTTAATAGCACTTGGTCAAACTTAAATGTTTTACCAATAAGCTTTTCAACCAAAAGCTCATCACCCTCAGCCGCTTTATATTGCTTGCCCGCAATTAAAACAATTGCATAGTCTTTATTTTTCATTACTCCTCATTTTACCTGTTACTTAATTTCAAGTAAAGAAGTGTTTTTTATTTCACTTTTTAAATTCTGGGCTATGCCTAAAATTATCCAACCGGTTACCAAAGAACTGCCCCCCACGGAAAAAAACGGCAAGGTAATGCCGCTAACCGGCAAAAGCCCCAAATTAATGGCTAAATTAACGCCGGTTTGAAAAAACAGCGCCGCAAAACAACCGGTCCCAATTAAAACCGCCGCCGGATTTTGTTGGCCTTGAATAGTTTTAAGTAAGCTAACCAACAGCCAAACATAAAGGCAGAGTAAAATTAAACAGCCGAAAAACCCCAATTCCTCAGCATAGCTGGCAAAAATAAAATCAGTCTGGCGTTCGGGTAAAAAACGCAGCTGTACTTGACTGCCCTTACCTACGCCCCGGCCGGAAAATTGACCGCTGCCAACAGTAATCAGGGCTTGAAGGGTATGATAACCTTGACCTAAAGGATCGCTGCTGGGATTAAAAAAAATCGCCAAGCGCTGTTTTTGATAGTCTTTTAATACTCGGCCGGCCAAAGGAAAAATAATTAATAAACTTAAGGCTCCCAACACTAAAAAGCGCCGGGGCAAGCCAGCCATAAAAATAATTGCCAGCCAAATAAATAAAATTACCATACTGCTGCCTAAATCAGGTTGCTGCCAAATTAAAAACCAAGGCAATAAAAAAAGAGAAAAAAGAATCAAAAGATTTTTAAAAGTTTTTGGCGGCCAACGCTGAACCAAAAAACCAAAGCTTAAAATCAAAAACGGCTTAACTATTTCTGAGGGCTGAAAAGAAACTCCTCCAATATTAAGCCAGCGTATTGAACCGCGGGTAATTTGGCCAAACAAAAAAGTAGCCAATAAAATTAATAAACTGAAAATGTAATAATGAATGGCCAAAGAACGATGAAATACCAGGTTTAAGCGGCTAAAAAGCCAGAAAAGAAGCAAGCCAATCACTAGGGCAATAAATTGGCCGGTTAAGGCCGCTGGCATTAAACTCGAAATTATTAAACTGCCAAGCGCTACAATAAGCAAAGCAGGCAACAGCATTAAAGACTACTCTCTTTTTAAAACCAGCTTTTTGGCTTTAATCAATTTTTTTACTAAAGCTTTTTGCCTGATATAGTCGGCAAATTCCTCAGGCCAGACCGGAGCGCTCACGACAATTTGTTCATCCAGCTCGCAGCCTGCTTGCCGGCGAAGCGCCTGAATCTGCCGCACTAAATCCCGGGCTTGACCCTCGGCTTTTAAAGCCGGCGTTAATTCAATGTCCAATTGAACTTTTAAATTTGTTAACTTTTTATTTGTTTTAAAAACCACTTCTTTAACATTCAATTCTTCTTTAATTAATTGAACCAGCGGCCCGTTTAGGTTAATTTTTGATTTACTTACCACTTTAATTAATTGAAGTGGTTGGCGCACTCTAATTCCGGCTGTTTTTCTTTGTCGATGGCCCTCAGAACACAAATCTCTAACCAAAACCATGATTGTTAATAGCCTTTTTTCGGCTGGCTTTAAAATTAAAGCTTGAGGATAATCACATAAATGAACACTTTCCCGGTTTTTCTCTGTTTTAAGATTTTGATAAATTTCTTCAGCCATAAACGGCGCTAACGGAGCAATTAATTTAATTAAAGTTAACAAAACCTGATAAAGCACTTGCAGTGCCTGTTTATCGGCCCCAACAAACCGCTCGCGGGAACGGCGGATATACCAGGTTGAAAGATCGCTCAGAAAAGGCTGGATTAAACGCGTTGCAAGGGTAAGTTGATAACCATCCATTAAGCTGTTCATTTCTTTAACCAACTGGTTCAGCCTCACCAACATCCATTGATCAAGAATGTTGTCTGAAACAATTTTAGCCGCTGGCTTGAATTGATGAAGCTCAGCATAAGAAACCCAATAACGATAGCTATTCCATAATGGCAATAAAATAGTTTTAATTGCCTCAATCATGCCTTCTTCATTAATATTAATGTCGCCGCCCAGCATTAATTGGCTAGCCATTAAATAAAGCCGCAAAGCATCGCCGCCGTGTTTTTGCAGGGTTTTTTTCGGATCCGGATAATTAGCGTAGGACTTGCTCATCTTCCGGCCGTCAGTACCCATAATTACGCCGGTAACAACAACATTTTTAAAGCTATGGCTGTCAAACAAAGCATTGGCAATAACATGCATTACATAAAACCAAGCCCGGGTTTGGGCCACATATTCAGAAATGTAATCAGCCGGAAAGCTGGCTTCAAACTGGTCTTTGTTGGCAAATGGATAGTGCCGTTCGGCAAAAGGCATTGAACCTGATTCAACCCAGCAATCCAAAACATCACTTACCCGCTTAGCTAGACCAGAGCATTTTTTACATTTAATCGTAATTGAATCAATATAGGGCCGGTGTAAATCTTTAATTTTCTGGCCGGACAATTTTTCCAGCTCTTTAATTGAACCAACCACATAACGTTCACCGCAGGCGCAATCCCAAACCGGCATAGGTGAGCCCCAATAACGCGAACGGGAAATACACCAATCCGGCGCATTAATAATGCCTTTTTTAAACCGGCCATGCTTCATGTATTTAGGCACCCAATTGATGTTTTCATTGGTTTTCAGCATTTGCTTTTTTAATTTGGAGACCGCCAAAAACCAGGCATTTTGCGGCGCATAAATTAAACGGGTTTTACAACGCCAGCAAACCGGCACATTATGAGTATAAGCTGTTTCAGAATAAACCAAACCCCGCTTGGCCAGATCAGCATTAACTTTAGGATCAACTTGCAAATAATACTCGCCTGCCCAGGGTTTTATTTCAGGCTTAAGATAACCTTCATCATCAACATGCTCAATAACCGGAATACCTTCTTTAATCATTAGCTTATAATCATCTTCACCATAAGCGGCAATTGTGACCACGCCAGTGCCTTCATCAGCAGTCACAAAATCAGCACCATAAACCCGATAGGCGGTTGGTTGATCAGCAACTTGGTAAAAATCATAATGAGGCACAAATTCCACTCCCTCAAGTTTAGCGCCTTTAAAACTGTCAACTGTTTGATATTTACCTTGCAGCATTTTCCGGGTGGCTTTAGCCAAAATATAATACTCCTGACCCTGCTTGACTTTGACATAGGTTAGTTTCGGATTAACCGCCAGAGCCGGAGTAACCAGCTTGTTCCAAGGCGTAGTTGACCAGGCAAGCATAAAAGTCTTAGGTTCGGATTTTAACCGGTATTTATAAACCGTGCTTGGTTCAGTAATTTGGATATAACTGTTATCCATGGCAATTTCAAAATTAGACACCGGCGTAGAACAATGAGGACAGAATAAAGAAACTCGTTTTCCTTGATATATTAAACCTTTATCATATATCTGCTTAAACGCCCACATCACGGACTCCATATAGTCTTTATCCATGGTGCGGTAGGCATTGGCAAAATCAACCCAGCGGCCAACATGATCAATATACCATTCCCACTCAGGCGAAGTGCTGGCCACATAACGAAAACATTCATCAATAAAACGCTTAATGCCGATTTTCTCAATGTCTTTTTTACGGGCAATCTTCAGCTTGGCTTCAACTTTATTTTCAATCGGCAAACCATGACAATCCCAACCCCAAACCCGGCGCACCCGCTTGCCTTTCATGGTCCAGTAGCGGGGCACAACATCTTTGGCAATTGAAGACAGCAAACTGCCGTAGTGGGGCACGCCGGTCACAAACGGCGGGCCGTCATAAAAGGAATAAAGTTGATCTTTGGGCCGCTGGTCAATACTCTTGGCAAATATTTTATTTTTCTGCCAAAATTTAAGTACCTGCTCATCCATTTGAGGCAAATTTACCCGCGCCTCAACCGGTTTGAATTTTTTAGTCATAATACTTCTTTACTTCGTCAAGCAGATTTTTGATATAAGCCGGGAAACTCCGGGCATACTTTCCTAATAATTCTTTATTTATTTCCTTTAAATCCAATTCTTTAATATTTAGGCTCCCCTTTCCCCTGCTCACCATGTAAAGCTGATCCAGTAAAGCTTTTTCCGGCTCGGCTATATACATCCCCTCATCTATTTTGTAGCCAAAAAAAAGCTCTTTTTTTAACTGACGAAATTCAACCTCTGTTTCCCAAAGGATCATTTTTTTACTTCTTTTGGTAGTGGCAAAGGTTTGGGTGTAAGGAATTTGGCTTAAAATCCCGTATCTTGACAAAACCGACTCAAATGAAAGATAAGAAGGATAATAAAGCTGGTTAGCCACTTTTGGCACATCTACCTGAGAAAATCCCAGCTGATAGACTCCCCTTTTAATCCGCGTTAAAACCTCCTTTTCTATCAACCTGTTTATGGCCACTTTCAAGCTATCTCTTGGAAGATCAGTGATTTTTTGCATATCGGCCATCGTAAAATACCCTTTATCAAGGGATTGAAGTTTTTTAATTAATTCTATGGTACTTATTCTTTTGGCAGCCATGTTTCAATTAGCTTTTGCTTGCCTTCGGGCAGAAGTCGATGCAATTCTCTTTTTACTTGATTGGCCTTGAATTGACTGAAGTCCATTTCAGCCGGTTGTTTGAGAACTTGTCCAATAAACCAAAGGTCAAAAACATCTCTTATTCTGGGTGGAAAAATAGTCAGTTTCTCTTTTTTAATCCACTCAAGACTGGCTACTTGAGCCATAACTGTAATCGGCATCATCTCGCTTTTGAGATTCATTAAAGTGTAGTCTTTGCCCTTTGTCCACTTCTCTTTTCTGACGGAAATCTCTACCTTAATACCAATCGTTTGGGGTAAAACAGGATCTTTGATTCGGAATTTAGCATATAAAGTGTAATACTTTTTTAATGCTTCTATTAATTCAAGATTTTGGGTAGCTTGAGCGATTTTTGTACACCACTCCTGAAAATCCTTCTCCTTAATCTTTCCAATTTGGGTAAAATCCAGATCGTCGGAAAACCTGGGCGAGCCATAAGCCAAACGCAAGGCGGTTCCTCCCCTGAATACCAACTTATTACCAAAACTACTCTCAAAAATGTTGTTTAGCAAAACCATTTCATATTCTTCTCTCACTATCTGAACCAAAGAAATTCTTAAGGTTTTTTGTTTTTCTAAAGCTAAACTCTTATCCATACTTATTCCTTATTGGTTATCAAATTTGTTAACCTACTATGAAGTATATAATAAGGAGCTTTTTTGTCAAATCCAATGGAAAGCTAAGATTTATTGTAACAGAAAAATAAAAAAGCCAAAAGACCTTAATGGTATTGAGCCTGTTTTGATATAATATAGGACATATGTCAAAAGAACAAATCAGGAGAGCCGAACTATTAACAGCAGTTGAACAACTTCAAAGCGACTATCCTCAAGTAGGAGAGGCTTTTGACTTAGAAGATGTAAAACTGAGTTCGCCTTGGCAGGCAATAAGCCTTGGTGGAGATCAATGCAAACTAATCGCTATTGCACCAGAGCTGGGAATTGCTGTAAAGAGGTATTTAAATCCGGCCTTAGCTAAATTGGTTTACGAAGCTTATGAAGCAATCAGAGATACTATTTCGGAAACTAATTTTCCCTTGTTAATGCCTCTTGGCTTAGAAGGTGACACTCTAATATTCCCCTATTTTGAAACGACAGCAATTAAGAACGAGGAGAGAAGAGATGAAATCTTAAACCTGGCTCTAATTCTTACTGATCCTGTAATTCCGCTAAAACTACACTTAGCCCATAGATTAAATATGTTATTTCTTGTTGATAGTAAACAGCTTATATATTCCGATCCTTTTGATGATTCTATAATAGCTTTACAAGAAGCGCTAAAATAATAAAAAGCTCCAGTCGTGTTTTGCTTAGAAATTTCACTGATGTACATTTCCACTCACGATCGTAAGTGGATTTGCACAAAGGTCAGCGATTGTGGCGGAGAAAAGCGGGAATGTCAAATTCGTCATGATCAGAAGGCAGCTGCTCTTCAACCTCAATCGGATAGCGCTTTTTCTGGGGGTCGCCTGTTTTGGGCTCAATCTCTTCTTCTTTTTCATCTTTAGACTGCAAATGGCTGGAAATTTGCTGTAAACGCTGGCGGGATTCGTCAAAACCGGTGGCAATTACAGTTACTTTTACTTGATCAACCAGATTATCATCAATCGTAGCGCCAAAAATAATATTAGCGTCTGCTTCGGCTGCTTTAGAAACAATCTCAGCCGCTTCGCTGACTTCACTCATGGTTAAATCTTTACCGCCGGCAATGTTAAACAACACTCCCCTGGCTCCTTCAATCGAAACCTCCAATAGGGGTGAAGAAATAGCGGCCCGGGCGGCAATCTGAGCCCGATTTTCGCCCACACCCGAACCCACTGCCATTAAAGCTGAGCCGGCCGACTTCATTATTGTTTTAACATCAGCAAAATCAACATTAATTAAACCCGGAGTAGTAATTAAATCAGAAATACCCTGGACTGCCTGACCTAAAACTGAATCAGCTACCTTAAAAGCTTCCAGCAGAGTCATTTTTTTATCCACAATATCTAAAATTCTCTGGTTGGGAATAACAATCAAAGTATCAACTTTATCTCTTAACTTTTCTACTCCCTCCTCAGCGACAACCATCCGCCGCGTTCCCTCAAATAAAAACGGTTTAGTGACCACTGCCACAGTCAAGGCTCCGGTTTCCCGGGCGATTTCCGCTATAATCGGGCCGGCGCCAGTGCCGGTCCCTCCACCCATACCGCAGGTAATAAAAACCATATCAGAATCAAATAAAACCTCTTTGATTTTTTCCCGCGATTCTTCGGCGGCTTGCGAACCAACATCCGGATCAGCACCCGAACCTAAGCCTTTAGTTAATTTATCGCCAATTTGAACTTTAGTTGCCGCTTTTGATCCCAATAATGCCTGAGCGTCAGTATTAATTACCACAAACTCCACCCCTTTAATATCCTGAGTGGTCACCATTGAAGAAACAGCATTACCGCCACCGCCGCCAATACCAACAACTCGAATCTTAGCAAAAGTATTAATATCGGGCTTAACTAAAACCATAATTTTAAAAAATACCAGGGGCAGGAAAATTTAAACTAAGAATATCCTAAAATTAAGCTTATGGCAAGAAGGACTTGACAAAGTCAATCACTTTGCCCGCCGCCCCCTTGATCGGAATTTTGTTAACTAAACGGCTAAAGCTTTTAAGTGGTTTTCGCGACGTCAGGCTAAAATTCTGCTTACCATATTGAACCAGGCCAACCCCAACGCCAAAAGATGTTCCTTGAATTTCATCAATTAAACCAGCCAGCCCCATTGGCCGGCCTATTCTGACCGGTAAAGCCAAAACGCGCTTACAAGCTTGAACTACGCCAACGGTTTCAGCTCCGCCGCCAGACAAAACTACACCGGCCGGAGTAGCGCCGCCAAAACCGGATTCTTTTAAACGCATACCCACCATAGTAAAAATTTCATTTAAGCGCGGTTGAATAATGCCTTCAACCAAGGTTTTTCGGGACACGGAATTTAATTCTTCTTCCAAACCTAATTTAGAAATATCCAGTTCATCACTATCTGCCGGAGTTTTTTTCTTGATTTCTGCTGCAGAGGACAGGGCAATTTTAATTTTTTCAGAACTTTCCAAAGAAATCCGCAATCCGATAGCAATATCATTGGTAATATTGCGGGCGCCAATCGGTAAAACCGAAGAATAAGCCAGAGAACCTTCAATAAAAACCGCCAAACTGGTAGTGCCACCGCCAATATCAACCAAAACAACCCCCAGTTCGCGCTCGGTATCCGATAAAACTGCTTGAGCTCCGGCCAATCCAGAAAAAACCAAATTATCTACATCGACTCCAACTTCGTTTACACACTTAACTAAATTACGCATGGCTGTTTGCGAACCGGTAATTAAATGGGCCTCTGCCTCAAGCCGAACACCAGTCATCCCTACCGGATCTTTAATCCCTGATTGAGAATCAACAATAAAGTCACGCGGAATAACATGAATGATTTCGCGCGATGAAGGCAAAGAAACTGCCCGGGCCGCTTCAATTACCCGATGTACATCTTCAGAATTGATTTCGCCCTCAGGTTGGGCAACGGCAACCACGCCTTTAGAATTTTGCGACTCAATATGAATCCCGCCAATACTGACGAAAGCAGAAGAAATGGAATAACCGGCCATTCTTTCAGCCGCCTCAACACTGCTGGTAATCACCTCAACGGTTTCTTCAATATCCACTACCTGGCTTTTTCTCAAACCGCGACTTGGCACTGTGGCCACACCAATCACATTTAAAGTCTCGTCACCCCCCTCATCATTAAGGGAAGTAATTATCGTAGTGACTTTACTGGTGCCAATGTCAATGCCGGAAATTATTTGTTGTCTAGCCATGCTCAGTTAAAACTTAATTAAAAAACACTACGGGCTTATCAAACCGTAGGTCAATTTTATTTGGTGTTTTCCCCTCTATTCTACTTCGGGACAAAATTAATTGTAAAGAGGCAACCTGATATTTCAGATTTTTATCTGAAGTTAAAACTACCTTGGTAGCGCCGGTTTGTAACTCCAATTGGTCAGGAAACTTAACTTCAATGCTTTCAAAAGGAATAAAAAATAATTTTAGAGTCCGGACCAGTAAAAAAGCTTTTTGGGCCAATAAACCGGATAATTGCCGGCCAACTTCAAGCTTATAAACTGAAGAAAAAACCAATCGGGGCAAATCCGGATTATTAACCGCCTCAGCCAAAACTACGCCCTGATCATCAATCAAAAACCAAGCCTGCCGGTCGATACTCGCCATAAAACTGGGCTGGCGAGTGAAAAGATGAATCACCAGACCATCGGGCAGACGTTGTTGAAAACTAAGTTTATCAATATAAGGATTAGCTTCAAGAAACTCCTGTTCAAGACCCTTTGAATTTAAAAAGAAAATATTTTTATGCTTCAAGCCGTCAAAAGCCGCTGACTCCGCCTCATTGCAAGGTAAATCTGCCTTAAAACAACTAATTGATTTTACTTGAAACACCGGGCTGTTAAGCAAATAAAAAAAACCAATTAACAGCAGTAAAGGCAAGCAAATTAATAACCCATCTTTAAAATTGGTAAAAGAGATTACCAGATATTTTGACTGGCCGGGCTTAAAAATTTTTGCCCAGACTTTATGATTGCGTTTTTTCCGCCGCATACAAAAACTTAGTAATTTCAGTGGTTACTTGTTTCAAACCATTAGTTAAAGTTAATTTAGTTTTTAGTTGATATTGCTTAGGGTCAAAAGCCTTAACGCTAAATAAAAAATCTTTAGGCTGTAAATCAGCTTGAGGCAGTAATTGAGCCAAGCCGATTTTTGCCAATGTTTGCGCGTTTTTTAATTGTTCCTGTCCGGCACTGAAAGGCAGGGGAATAAGAATTGCCGGCTTACCTAACCAGGCCAATTCATAAATTGTATGAGCCCCGGCCCGGCTAATAACAAAATCCGCGGCTAAAAAAGCCTGGCCCGTTTCCCGGGCTGAGAAAAACGGTTTTAATTGATAGCGGGCTTTTAATTCTTGGGGAAGCTGACTTTTTAGCTTTTGCAGTCGGCTAAAATCCCGGGTGCGTTGTGAATCGCCGGTTTGGTGGATTAGATTAAATTCAGTCAGCAATTCCGGCAAAACAGCGGCCACCAAGTTGTTAATCGGATGCGAACCCTGCTTACCGCCGGTAATGTAAATTGTTGTCCGTTTAGCAGAAAAAAATTCTTTCTTTTTTGCCTGAATAAATTCCGGACGCAGGGGCAAACCGGTTATTACGGTTTTATGGCTAGGAAAAAACTGCCGGGAATCCTGCCAGGTCAAAAACACTTTTTTAGCTATTTTAGCCAGTAGCTGGTTGGCTCGGCCGGCAATGGTGGTTTGTTCATGAATCACACTGGGAATCCTGATTAACCAGGCAACCATTACTACCGGTACGGCTAAATAACCGCCAAAACTAACCACCAAATCAGGCTGGATTTTTAAAAGCAAAATCAAGGCCTGGATAAATCCCAAGGGTAGTTTAAGCCAGTTAATTAAATTGCCCGTCTGGTCAAATTTACCGGCCAGTAAATTATAAAAAGGAATTTCGGCGGCTGTCACCTCTTGATATTCCAAACTTAAATGCCGATCCCTAGCCATGGTTTGACGATGACCAAGCCAAAATATTTGCCCGCCCTGCTTTTTCAATTCCTGAGCCACAGCTAAAGCCGAGGTGTGATGCCCGCCGGTAAAAATAATTTTTTAGCTTTCATGGATTACCTTATTATACCTTGCGGCGCTTAATGATGCGGGGCTGGGTATAACGAGAAATGTTTAAGACTATGCCAATAGCAATTAAATTAATTAATAATGACGAGCCGCCATAGGAAATTAATGGCAAAGGAATACCGGTTAAAGGCACTAAAGCCACCATCGCCGCTAAATTAAAAAATATCTGAAACCCCAACCAAGTGGCAATGCCGGTGGTTAACAAGCGGGCAAAGCGGTCCGGTGCCTGCCAAGCAACAGTAAATAGTTGATAAACTAAAAAACCCATCAAACCCAATAAAACCACACTGCCGCTAAAACCGATTTCTTCAGCAATAATGGCAAAAATTGAGTCAGTCGCCACTTCCGGTAAATAAGAATATTTTTGACGTGATTGGCCTAAACCCACTCCCCAAAAACCGCCACTGCCTAAGGCAATTAAAGCCTGGCGAATATGATAAGAACTGCCTAAAGGGTCTTGAGTGGGATCAAAAAAAGTCAGCAAACGCTGCCGCCGGTAAGGAGAAATTAAAATTAAGCCGGCAACAGTAATTATACCTAAACAGGTCACGGCGAAAAATTTTAATAACGGCGCGCCGGAAACATAATAAACCGCAAAAGCAACCACGCCAATTACCAAAGCAGTTCCCAAATCCGGTTCTAAAATTACCAACCCGCAAGTTAAACCAACTAACAAAAGAAAGTTGCTAAAAGGCCGTTTCCGGGCTGACAACCAAGAAGCCAAATAAATAATAAAGGTTAATTTGACTAATTCTGATGGTTGAAGGCTGAAAAAACCGCCAACTGACAACCAACGCTTAGCTCCCTGAATTTCAGGAGCTAAAAATAAAACCAAAATTAATAACAGCCAGCTGATCAGCAGCCAAATCAAGCCGGTTTTTTTAAAAAAGCTGTATTTTATCCGGCTGATAAATAAGGTTAATCCTAAACCGACTACAGCCCAAACTGCTTGTGATTTTAAATAAAAATAGCGATCGCCAAAATTACGATAAGCCTCAACCGCAGAGGCATTATAAACCATCAATACTCCGAACCAGGTCAAACCAAAAGTAAGGAAAAAAATAGCTAAATTAAACTTTTTCTTCATGGGCAAGTTGTTCCACAATGTGATTAAATTGATCGCCGCGGTCAAACTCGTTTTTAAACATACCAAAAGAGGCACAGCCCGGAGAAAGCAAAACTGCCTCACCCGGAGAAGCTAATTCATAAGCAGTTTCCATTGCTTGGCTAAAATTAGCAAACCGGCCGGCGATTTTCTGGCGGCCGCCGAATTTTTTAATCAGACGAGCCAGTTCATCAGTGGCACTGCCGTCTAATAAAACTACTGCTTTGGCTTTTTGGCGAATCATTTTAGCAAAAGCAGCTAAAGGGAGTTTTTTGCTCGCTCCGCCGGCTAAAAGAACAACCGGTTTATTAATCGCTTGTAAAGCTTTTTCCCCGGCAATCGGCGTAGTGCTGGTAGTATCATTAATAAATTCCACCCCGGCAACTGTTGCCCGGCTCTCCAAACGGTAAGCTAAGCCGGAAAATTGGCCAATAGTATATTTAATCAAATCTTGATCAAGTCCCAGAATCAAAGCGGCCCGAAGAGCGGCAGCGGCATTGGCGCGGTTATGCTGTCCTAATAGCTTCAACGGCCATTCAGGCAGCCAATCCACTTGGCTAAAATAAATTACCCGGGATTTTGCCTGTTCAGCCAATTGCTGTGTTTCCGCATTATCTTGATTAATAATTAAATAGTTCTCTTTTGCCTGATATTTAAAAATGGCTGTTTTATCAAAAATATAATCATTCATTGAGTGGTAGCGGTTTAAATGATCGGGATAAATGTTGGTAAAAATTGCCACCTGGGGGGATATTTTTTGCTGATGAAAGCCAGCCAATTCCCAAGACGAAAGTTCTAAAACCATCCAATGACTTAACGTTAAGCCTTTTAAAAGCGGCAGCGTCGCCACGCCTCTGACATTACCGCCAAGTTTAACTTTTTTACCGGCGCGCCGGCAAATATTAAATATCAATTGGGCGGTAGTGCTTTTGCCGCGCGTGCCGGTAATGCCAATCATTTTGGCAGGACAATAAGCGGCAAATAAGCTGGTGCTCAAACTTATTGGCACCTTAGCTTGCCGGGCGATTTTTAAATAAGGCGATTCCGGAACAACTGCCGGATTTTTAATAATTAAGTCCGGGGTTTGAAAATCCTGATTCTCGTGCCGGCCTAAAACTAATTTAACTGATGAGTCAAGCCGCTTTAATGAAGGGGTCAATTCTTCGGCTGATTTTAAATCAGTCGCTGTTACCTGACAGCCGATTTGGGTAAAAAAATTAGCATCGCCCACGCCACCACCTTGAAGTCCCAGTCCCATAATAAGCACTTTTTTACCCTGATAGTCCTGTTTAAACTGCTGATAACTCATGCTTTTTGAGCCATAATTTTGGTTTTTAAAAGCTGGCTGGCAACTTGAGAAAACTTGGCAACATTGCCAGTGGTAAAGAAAAAAGTCTTAGCTGTCATTATTTTATTGCTCCCTAATTTGTTTTCCTTTAATAACTTTTTTAATTGCTGAACGACCGCTTGGCTCGGCTCAATGAATTTTACCTTGTTTGTAAACAGTTTGACAATTTCTGAAGCTAAAAAAATATAGTGAGTACATCCGGCGGCAACAATATCAACTTGTTGATCTTGAAGAGCCGGCTGGAGACATGTTATTAATTTTTTGGTAATTTTTGGTCCTTGAATTAAGCCTTGCTCAATCAACTCAACCAAGCCTGAACCGCTGAGATTATAAACAGTTTTATTGCCGGCATGCCGGGTAATCAGCTCTTTAAGCGCTTGACTTTTTTGGGTCACCTGAGTTGACAGAATAACCAAGTGGCCGGTTTTACTCTGCCGGCTGGCTGGTTTAACTACCGGAACAATACCTACAAAAAAGGTTTTAGGAAATTGCCGGCGCAACAACTCAAGCGCCTGAGTAGTGGCAGTATTACAGGCAACAACAATCAAACGGCAGCCTTTTTGAACCAAAAAGTCAACCGCCCTTAAACTAAATTGTTGAATTTGTTGAGCGGTTTTTTCGCCATAAGGACAATTGAGCTGATCGGCCAAATAAATAAAATTTTCCCGGGGAAGCAGCTGCTGAGCTTGATTAAAAATTGCCAAGCCTCCCACACCTGAATCAAAAAAACCAATCACTCTTTCCCCTCCTGCAGTATCATGATTAAATGACGGCAAGCCAGACGCCAAATAAAGCCAAAATCACACCGGCCAACCAAGCCCGCATCACAATTTTGGGCTCTTCCCAACCTTTAAGCTGAAGCCAGAGATGCAACGGAGCAACCGGAAAAAGCTTTTTGCGGCGGAATTTTTTAGAAAGCAATTGCAATAAACTCGAAGCAATCTCAATAATAAACAAACCGCCAATCACTAAAATTGCCACGGTTTTACCCAAGAGCAAGCCCACCACTGCCAAAGTAGCGCCAAAAGACAAAGCGCCAACATCACCCAACATGATTCGGGCCGGATAAACATTAAAATATAAAAAGGCAATCAAAGAACCCAGCCAAAGAGCCAGAAAAACCGATAGCGGCGTATCTAAAATTGAGGCTGACAAAAACCAGAAAGCAAACAAACAAATCATCAATAAACCGCCGGCCAAACCATCCAGGCCATCAGTAATATTAAAAGCATTAGTAAAGCCAACAATAATAAAAGCAGCCAAGGGCACAAACCACCAACCCAGCTTAAAAACACCAATAAAAGGCACATAAAAAATATCAATACTCAGATTATTAAACATTAACAGGCTAATAATAAGTGCCAGGATCCACTGAATCACAAACTTGTGCCGCATTCTTAAACCAAAAAAACCGGTTTGCTTAAATTTAAAAAATTTCATAATGTCATCATAAAGACCTAAAATCGCAAAAGAAATAAAAGTAAAGAAAATCAGGTTAACTTCCTCGGTAACCGGATAAACATGAGTAATATAAACCCCTAAAAATTTAATCAGGGGGTAAATAAAAGCAAATAAAAGCGACACCAAAGCTACCACTAAAAAACCACCGCCAACCGGAGTTCCGGCTTTGTACTGATGAAATTTATCAAAAATTGGCGTGGGTTTATTAAAAACATCCTTGGTTTTTTGTTTTTTGCGTAAAAACCGCAAGCGATAAAGCAGGTTGATAAAAGGCACTAAACATAGGCTGGTAAGAATAAAAGAAAAAATTAGCAAACCCAATAAAAGCGCCATATTATTATTTTAAAACCTGAACAATTTTGGGAACAAAAATTATTAAACCAACAATGCTGGCAAAAAATGCCGAGAGTAAAACCATGCCGGCGCCAACATCCTTGGCAATTTCGGCCTTAAGATGCCATTTTTCGGTTAATAAATCAGTAACTGCCTCAACAGTAGTATTCATCATTTCCGCAATTAAAACCAAAGAAATGCTGAAAATTAAAATCATCCATTCAAGATAAGAAACCGGTAAAAAATAGCCTAAAGCAATTACCAAAACGGCAAAGCTTAAATGGATTTTTAAATTGGGTTGTTCCTTAAAGGCTACTAGTAAACCATTAAAAGCGTGTTTAAAAGAAATGCCGTGCTTTTTCATTACCTCTATATTCTGCCACTGTTTTAATAAGAAGACAAGCAGATTATAAACGCCGGGTCAGACGGCGGCTGGTTTCAAAAACATAAATCAGCCAATAACGCAGATTCAGGGGTAAATCCTGGGCGTGCAAATAATTGACCGGAAAGCCGCCAAAGCCCTTTTTAAAAACTGTTACCCCTTGAAAACGATGCTTGGGTTTATCTTCCGGAGCAATCCCCCAAAAATTATAGCGCCGGCACCCCCGCTGTTTAGCCTCCTGAATTGCCTCCCATTGCAATAAATGGGAGGCGTTTATTTCCCGGGCTTTAACACTAGAACCTGAATAATGATAGACCGCCTCCTGACCATAAAAAATAATCATCGCTGAAGCGACTATCTGGCCGCGATGGCGGGCTTCAAAAATCCGCGCTTGATCTGCTACTTTAAAAATCTGCCATTGCTGGCTCAAAAATTCTTGGGCAAAGGGAATAAAGTGAGCGCGTTTAACTGTTTCTATTTGTAAATCATAAAGCCGGTTAATCGCTTCAGGTTCATTAGTAATATTAATCTCTACCCCTGCCTGAAGGGCTTTTTTAATTGCCTGACGCGTGGTTTTACGCATCTGCATTAAAAGCTCTTCCGGAGACGGTCGTAAATCAAGCTGCCAGGTAGTTTCAGCATGAAGATGCATTGGGGCGGCAACAAATCCCCGGGCTTTAAACCATTGCTGATTTTTAAGCGTATTTAACACTTGGGGTCGAAGCCGAATAAAAATCGCCCCTTCTTTCTTGGCCAAAACTTTAACGGTGGTAATGAAAAACTCAAAACTTGTTTGATGATTATCAAGCAAAGGCCCACCGGAACAAGTAAGGTGAACCCCCCGACGGGCCGGCTCTTTAATCAATAAAGCTACACCAATTAATTGTCCGGCTTGATAAAAACCCAAACGAAAGATTTTTTTACCCAAAGCCTGGTGAAATTGACCCCAATTCCAAGACTGAAGAAAATTCGCCTGAGGCCGACTGAGCACAAATTTTTCCCAAACCGCCTGATTGATAATTGGTTTACTTTTCATATTGATGGGCATATTGTTTAACTATATTAATTATTTTTTTAACTTGAGTCCAAGATAGTTTAGGATAGGTAGGCAAATTAACCACTTGAACAGCTAACTTTTCTGCATGAAGACAATTACCCGAGTGATAACCCAATCGAGTTAAATCAACCCCTCGGGGAGCGATTAAATATTGATACCAATCGCCTAAAATAACCTGCTGTTTTTTTGCCAATTGCAATAGCTTGGCCGGTTGGCTGACTAAAAGCGGCAAACGCAAATATGCCGGTCGCTGTTCAGGCTGAGGTTTAACCGCCAAAGCGCTGAGCTCTTTTAAATACAGATCGGCAATTGCCCGGCGCTGGCATAAATTCCACTTTAATTGATCAAACTGCTGTTGAGCCATCAATGCCATGGCATTGGGTAATTTTTGCAATTGGTTTTTTGGCTGTTTGCCTTGGAGTTCAATTAATTGAACCGGCTTATCTACTAAATGCAGGCATTGAAAAATAAACAAAATCGCTTTGCCCAGGGAAAATTTTTTCCACTGGCAAGTAAAATAAAGCGGCTTAACCAGCACAAAAATAAGCGGATGGCAAAGGTTTTTAAAAACAAACCAGGGCGAAGCCGGTTTAAACACCTGGTAAAAATGTTTGACCCGGGAGCTAAATTCAGGCCGATTAACTAATAATAAGCCGCCGGAAACACTGGAAATCATTTTGTCCCGGCCAAAGCTGAAAAAGGCCATGTCGCCCCAAGTACCCACTTTTTGACCTTGATATTCTGCCCCTAAACTCTGGGCGCAGTCTTCAATTAAAACCAGCTTGTATTGCCGGCAAAGCTGTTTAATCGCTTTTAAATTGTCCGGATAGCCAAAAATATGCTGAACAATAATAGCCCGAGTTTTAAAGCTAATCTTTTTCTTTAAATCAGTCAAGGAAATATTAAATGAATTTGGCTGCGTATCAACAAAAACCGGCCTGGCGCCATTAAACCGGATGGCGTTGGGCACCACCACGCAAGTAAAAGCTTGAAGTAAAATTTCGTCGCCCGGTTTTAAACCCAAAGCTTTTAGCGCCATCCAAAGCGCGGCCCGGCCGCTCTTAAAACCCAGGGCTAAATCGGCCTGAAAATAATTTTTAAATGTCTGGTTTAACTGGTCAAGCCCTTCACCTTTAAGCCACTTATGCGGCGCCAATAAAAGCTTAAAGGCTAATTTAAGGTCAGCCAATTTGGCGTTAGGTGATAAATTAATTAAAATTGGCATGTTAAAAAGCCTGTTAGGCCGGCAAGCATCCGGCCTTCTAATAAAATTACGCTTTGGTTATTGAGATTAGTTTTCAACCAGTCTTTAAGCGCTGGCAATTCGGTGAGAACGATTAATTCGGGCCTGCGGGAAATTTTTTTAAAGGCCTGAGTCAATTGATCATAAGCTTCTTGTTTAAGTAAAACTAATTGATTAACTTTAGCCAGGGAAATTTTTTTGGCTAAAAGCCGGTAACTGCCGGCCTGCTTATAACCCAATTCTATTAGGCCTGAAGTAATAACAATCTTTTGAAATTCAGGATAATTTTTAAATAATTTAAGCGCTGCCATAAAGCCGTCAGGATTAATACTATAAGAATCGTCAATTATTACCGCCCTATTAAAGCCGGTTTTTATCGTTACTTGCTGGGGAAAAGCAGGAATTCTGGTTAATTCTTTGAGCGCCTGTTGGCGGGGAACTTTTAATTCTTGGGCAACTGCTAGAGCAGCATCAATATTTTGCTGCTGCCAAAAACCAATTAAATTAGTCGGGTAATTGGTTGGCTTGGTGGCAAATAACCGGGTTTTAAGCTTGGTTTTTTTAGCCATAGCTAAAGTGTAGCGGTTTTTAGCATTAAAAACCGCCAAACCATCTTTAGGCAAGGCTTTAATTAGTTCATACTTGGCAGTTAACAAACTGCCAAAGGTTTTAAATAAACCCAGATGCTGATAATTAATGCCAATAACAATGCCGATTTTTGGTTTAACCAGCTGGCAGATTTCAGCAATCTCGCCTTTTTTATAAGCCCCCATTTCTACTATAAATATTTGATGGCGGGGCTTGAGCTGATTATTAACTACCTGAGCAATGCTAAAAAGCGTATTTTGATTTTCCGGAGTTTGGAGAACGCGGTATTTGGTGCTTAAAACTTTAGCCAAAATATGGACGGTGGCCGTTTTACCATAACTACCCGTTATGCCAATAACCAGCAATTCAGGCAGGGCCTTGATTTTTTCTTTGGCCTGCTTAACCAACCGGCGCTTAACCAATCGAGCCGGCAAAGACACTAAAAATGAAGCGAATAAAACAAAAACCGGCAGGGTTAAACTTAAAACCAACCAGCCAATCAACAGTTTTAAACCGGTTAGAAAACGCAGCCAGGGGTAGCTTACCAAGCTGAATAAAACCAGGCTTAAGCCAAAAAGCAAACTGGCTCTTTTAGTCCATTGGGGCCGCCAAACCGGCCAAGGGCGCCAATTTAAAATCAGCTGATTCCGGATTTCTTGCTTGCCGGTTGAAGTTTGGCAATAAAGCCACAGCCGGTCCCAGCGATACTCTTTTAACTGCCATAAATAAACCAGAAAACTAAAAGTTTTCAGGGCGCGAAGGCTAAATAAAAGATTGATTATGGCTAAAAATACTTTCATAGTGCTTGGTTAAATTTAATTATATCAGCAGTGATTTTTTTGCTTTGATCAAAAATAAAACCATGGCGGCCGGGATAAATCTTAAGTTGGGAATTGCTAATTAACTGCTTAAGCTGTTTGGCTTGTTTGAGAGGGGTATCACGATCAGCCTCTCCCCAAAGAATTAAAGTTGGCGCGGTAATTTTATGCAACTGGCCGGTTAAATCTTGATTAATAATGTTTTGCATTGTTGGTCTTAAAAAGCCCTGAGCTTGATAATAATCTTTTTCTCCGGCGGCTTTGTATAATAATCGACGCAGGGGTTTAACCAATAAACAAAAGGGCGGCAGCCAGCAAACAACTCGACCAAGTTTAGCCAAAACATAAAAAAAGCTGGTTTTAAATGAGCGCTGACCCCGGATGACCGCCGCGCCGGCCAAAACCAGACCTTTTAACTGCCGCTGGTTGTGAAGCGCCACTGCGGCTGCTAATTGACCCCCAAAAGAATGACCAATAATAATCGGCTGAGCAATTTTTTGGTCTTTAATCAGTTTTTCAACCCAGCAAATATAATCAGCCAACTCCCAAGCCTGTTTTAGCTTAGGGCCGTTTTTAAAACCCGGTAAAACCGGTAAAAAAACCTCAAAGCCGGCCTTTTTTAGTTCGGCAGCTAAAGCCTGCCATCGGGAAAGCTGACTGTTCCAACCATGAAGAATAAGTAGATTCTGCACCATGTAGGCTTATTTTATCAAAATTACCCTCATATTTCGAGGCCTTGTATAAGTCAATGACTTATGCGACATTCCTCCTTGTTCAATTAAGTAATCAATTGGACTCTTAAGGCCTAAGGAATGGTGTCTTCTTTTGGTGTTGTAGTAAATGTTCCAATCAGCCAAAAGCCGGTTGCCTTGCTTAAGATCAATCAGCTCATCCAGGTGATAGTCCAGACATTCTTCCTGAATAGTCCGGTTGTATCTTTCAATAAAGGTATTAATCTGGGGACAACGGGGATAAATGAATAAATGAGGTATTCCATCTGCTTCTAGTTGCCGA
>JAHJAY010000009.1 GCA_018813815.1 Patescibacteria group bacterium
CCGGGTAATCCAGTTCTCAGACTTGTTAAGGACATGCCATTGGTAGCCGCCCACTACGGCAATATTGTCTTGATTGTTTACCTGGAAGTACTTAAGGAATAGCTCTAAGGTATCAGGATAAGGCACAAAGTCAGCATCAAAGACAGAGATGAACTCAGCTCTGGGGTCAGTGTGCTTTAAAGCATTGGCCAGAGCCGCTCCTTTAAAGCCCTGCCTTGAAGGCCGACGGAGGACTTTGATCTTAGGACCATGGGGGTGGGTTTTCCGGTATTTGGAAACAAACTTATCAATGATTCCGACTGTTTCATCATTAGAGTCGTCACAGACAATGATCTCAAAATTAGAATAAGTCATGCTGGTACATGCTTCTAGAATTCTTTTGACCACCCGTTTCTCGTTATACAAAGGCAGATGGATGGAAACAAAGGGGTGGTGTTTGAGTTCAATGTGATCCAGGCTGGCTTGAAGACCGCCTCGCACCCCTGCAGTAGGGGCAAACCCGGATAAAACATCATTGCCATTATTATTATAGTATGGTTGTTTACCCGAATGCTTTAAACCATTGCCATTATCCAAGCTAACCCCGAAGACCCTGCCTAACCAGGCAAAAAGAGAGGTTGTTTTACCATTAGCATTATTATGGAAATTGCCCTTCTTGCCATTAAAGCCGGCTGTGAGGCTGAAACTGAACCCTTCCCCTTCTTCCAGGCTGTGTCGGGAAAATGAAAGTACTATAGCTAAGGTAAGGTAATACTTAAAGGAATAGATGAAGAAAAAGCTGCCCATGGCTAGAGCAATAGAGGCAAACAAAAATCCAAGCTTAGAGCTGAAGGTTGGGGCTTGACTAAACATACGGAACCAATAAAGAGTTGGCAGAGAAACAAGTGGAGCCAGGATTAAACCAAGGAAGAAATATTGAAGAAGTTTAGGAGTTTGGAGGTTTAGGAGTTTGGAGATAGCAAAGCCTGGAGGCCCGGCCGGAGCTCGAGTGGGAATAAACTTATCCCAAACCAGCTTGATCCGGTCAGTCCAGGCAGTAATACCTGAAGTTGACAGTTCTGCTTGTTGGGTCTGACTGTAGGCCAGGCGCTGGGCGTAAGTATTCAAACCATATCTTTTTAGAACATTGTAGATCCCATGATTACCTAAAACCGGTTGGCCGGCTTGCTGAAAAAGTCGTTTACTGATTTGCTCCGGCGTCAACTCAGGATGTTGGGCTACTATTTTAAAAATCAACTCTTTGGCTCCGGGCACAAATCGCCAATGACTTTCACCCTTTGGCCGCCAGCTGTTCAAAGCCTGTCTTTTATCTTCCCCTGCTGCCTGCTGATACCGGTTCAACCATTTATAAAAAGCAGTTCGGGAAATACCAAACTCTCTGCAAATATGAGCAATTTTTTCTCCAGCCTCAAAACGCCTAATCATAGTCAATTTATCATTTAGGTTTGGCGACCCAATTAAGCTAGTTCCGTGTTGAGAAATATAGACTTCTCTGTTTTGCCGAGTATTCAAACTATATCGCTTTAGAATATTCCACACACCGTGAGAACTAACGCCAGCAAGTTGACTGATTTTTTTAGGAGAAAACAAAGGATTTTTAAGACAAATCTTTAAAACTTTTCTTTCTGTTGCACTGGAAAGTTTTTTCCAGTGCCTGTTTCCTCTAACAACTCGGCAAACAAGCGCCTTTTTTTTGGCTCGCGGACCGGATTGCTGATATTTTTTTAACCAGGAATAAAAAGCGGTTCGGGAAACCCCTGCCTGATGACAAACTTGACTAATTGATTCACCAGATTGGACGTGTTTAATAAGTTCAATTTTTTTGTCAATTGGCAGGCGTTTATACATTAAAAAATGTTAACATTAATGGGAATCACCTGTCAAGTTGTATAGTGTATTAGAGAAAAAGGTAGTTTTAAATCGAAGAATAAAATACCCTACAAAGGGTACATTTAATCTCTAGTTTTTTCAACAACCTAAAACCATCAGTTAAATTCCAGGAAAACTATTGAAAACATTCACATGGATTATATCAATCTAATATTTTTATATTCAAACTAATATAAACTATTATAAAGCCAACTAACAAACTCCCTGGTATTTTTCCGTAAATCTTATTATTCCTGCCTGATAATTACCGCAAATGACAAATTTACTTACTATTTAATGATCAGGCTCTATTTTTTCGCTGTCGCCTTTTAATTAATCCGGGAATAAAAGGAATAAGACCTAAAAACACCCATAAGCTTTCCGGTACAACTATGAAAGTCTGATCATTGGAGGAAATATCAGATAAATATTGCAAAAGCAGAATATCAG
>JAHJAY010000010.1 GCA_018813815.1 Patescibacteria group bacterium
CCGGGTAATCCAGTTCTCAGACTTGTTAAGGACATGCCATTGGTAGCCGCCCACTACGGCAATATTGTCTTGATTGTTTACCTGGAAGTACTTAAGGAATAGCTCTAAGGTATCAGGATAAGGCACAAAGTCAGCATCAAAAACAGAGATGAATTCAGCTCTGGGGTCAGTGTGCTTTAAAGCATTAGCCAGAGCTGCTCCTTTAAAGCCCTGCCTTGAAGGCCGGCGGAGGACTTTGATAACTGGACCATAGCCTACCCGTCCTTTGGCGGAGAGATTATTCTTCCGGTATTTGGCTACAAACTTATCAATGATTCCGACTGTTTCATCATTAGAGTCGTCACAGACAATGATCTCAAAGTTGGCTTTGCCTTTAGCATTAAGATAACCCATGACGCTACAGGCCCTAATCAGTCTTTCCGCTACCCGCTTCTCATTGTAAAAAGGCAAATGGATAGAAACAAAGGGGCGGTGTTTGAGTTCAATGTGATCTAAAGAAGGCTGAAGACCACCTCGCCCCCCTGCGGTAGGAACAGAATCCTCTACACTACTATTATAGTAGGCTTGTTTCCCCGAATGCTTTAAACCATTACCATTAGTCAAACCATTGCCATTATCCAAGCTAACCCCAAAGATCTTACCTAACCAGGCAAAAAAGGAAACAGTTTTGCCATTGCCATTACCATTAAGACGGGAGTTGCCATTTTTGCCATTAAAGCCGGCTGTGAGGCTAAAACTGAATCCTTCCCCTTCTTCCAAAGAATGACGGGA
Organism: Patescibacteria group bacterium; assembly: GCA_018813815.1. Classification (GTDB taxonomy): domain Bacteria; phylum Patescibacteriota; class Microgenomatia; order UBA1400; family JAHJAY01; genus JAHJAY01. The sequence goes on from JAHJAY010000010.1 coordinate 772, forward strand.
AAAGGAAAGTACTATTGCTAGAGTCAGATAATACTTAAAGGAATAAATGAAAAACAAGGAGCCTGTGATTAAAGCAATAGAGGCAAACAAGAGGCCAAGTTTGCTATTTAAGGTTGGGGCTTGAAATAAAAGCCTAAACCCAAAAATAATAACAGTAGAAAAAAATACGGAAAATAAAAGACTGGTTAAAAATGGTCGAGCTAGATGATAAATTCTTGCTTTGGGTGGGGGCAAAACCGAAATATTCACAATTTCACCAATCAACTGTTGCAAGTCCTTTAACCAGTTAATCAGCGGAGCAATTATTGGAAGCCTTGCCTGAGAACGCGCATAGGCCAGACGCCTAACATGGGTATTCAGCCTATTTCTCTCTAGCACTCTTTGCACTCCGTGATAACCAACCAACGCTTTGCCTGCTGCTCGAGGCAAAGCGGTTACAATCCGTTTAACACCAAATTCCGGATTCTTAAGTATAATTGAAAAAATCATTTCTTCAAATTTTGCTGGAGTTTGACGATAATAATGCTTAATTTTGGATTTTCGGTTAAGTAAACCTTCAGTTGACTGATAATAACGTTTCAGCCACTTATAAAAGGTTGGGCGGGATATATGAAACTCTCTGCAAACATGGGCAACAGATTCATTATCCCGGATTACCCGCTGAATCATTTCCAAACGTTTCTCAGAAGACAAATTAATACGTGTCCGATGAATGCTTTTCAGAGCCTGACTCGAAGTTAAGTTTTTAGTTTTTTGACTAAAAATCTGACGTTGGGCAATAGTATTAAGCCGTAAGCGTTTTAAAACATTCTGGACACCATGATTGCCTACCAGCAGCTGCTGACTGATCTTATGACTAGACCAACCGGGGTTTACCTGAACTAAAGCAATGATTTTCTCTATTAATTCTCTTTTAACGCGGCGGCCCCTGCGTAAACGAGAAGTTTTGGAGGCAATTATCTTGCCGGTTTCCTGATAGCGCTTTAACCAACGATAAAACACCACTCGAGAAATACCTGCCTGAGCACAAACCCGAACAACCGGTTCATTATCTTGAATAACCCGTTTAATCAAGTGGAGTTTTTGTTTTTCGGACAGGTTTTTAAGCACTAATAAATGTTAACAGCAAGTGGGTATTGTTTGTCAAGCCCCAAGATCAGATCAGTTAAATAATGTTAACACCTAACGGGTACAGAAAAACCTGATTTTCCCTTACTGCTTATTGCTTTGCCTATAGACCTCTGACTAAAAAACCTGTTAATATTTTAATATGGATAAAGCTAGTTAAATCAGATGACCAACGAACTCAACCAACAAACTAAATCTGTTCAACAACCCTTTACTGAGTTTTTTATCAGCACTTTACCAGCGTTTTTTTTAAGCTTTGTGCTTTTTATCGGCGGCATTGGGCTTTTATATTTACGAATTCCCAAATGGAGCCTGTTTTTAGGAGTACCTACAATCCAATTAGGTATTATCTTCCTGATCTTAACTTTTGACAAAATCATCCAAAGCCGCACTTCCCCTGAAAGGCTTCATATAATTCCTTGTTCAATATGCAACAACCCCACACCAATCTCACTAGATAAAAAAGGAGCTATTTGCGACATTTGTCGGCAAAAAATGGCTAAAAAACTTAAAACAGTCAAGAAGAATTATTAAGGCTTCTTATTAAAGCCGTCAAAAAAACCATCACGATAAGCCACCCGGCTACCAAAAATAAAAGTCAAACCCAAAATCACCATGATTAACGCCCCTATAATTAATGCCTGAACCAGAGAGTTTTTAAGGGGTGTCGCCAGATCAAATGCCTCTTTGCTGGGCAATGAAATAAATAAAGACCAACTTTGCTCACCCACTCTCAAAGGAGCATGAGCAAACACCAATCGTTTTTGTCTTTGTAAAAAATCAAAAATACAATCACGGGAACAAAGCTGAACAAAAGTACCGGCTTCTTTACCAATCACTTTTTTAATTGCCACCACTGATTCTTCAACTGACTCTCCTTTAAGAGGTGGAAAAAGGTTATTAATTTCTTTTCCCAACAGCTCTGGCTGACTTGAGGTAATAATTTGACCTGCCTGGTCAACCAAATAAACATTGATCGCTGGTGAAAACATTAAAGGATTAACAAACTTCTCAGTTAACTTCTCTAGTTCAAAGGCTAAAAAAATCAAACCATCAAATTCGCCTTGATCAAAAACCGGCGCCGCCATTATTAACACTGACTCGCCTTCATTTTCTTTTTGTCTCAAAATCAAAGGCTGGCTCATAAAAATTCCAAACTCAGTTTGTTCTTTAGCCCAGAGAAAATAACTTCTATCAGCTAAAGAAATCTCCTGATCGCCTGTTATTATTTGAAATTCCCTTGAGAAATCTGCCAAATTAATGCCAAAACTGGATGCTCCGTTTTTAGCCACCCGTTGAAGACCAATTAATGATCCATCATCAACCTTTAAACGCTTGACAAACTCAAGAAAAGCCCCTTCTTCTGCCTGTTGAGAAATGTTTTCTTTTGAAAACAAATGGCTTATAAGAAGAAGGTCTATCTGTTTATCCTGGAAAAACTGATCGAGAGAAAGTGCTCCAGAGCGTGCCAAGGTTAAACCATGAGTCTTAATTCTCTCAAGCATGACTCCCTCAGCTTTTAGGCTAGCCATCCAATATAAAAAACTAACCAGACCGAAAAAACTCACTATAGCAATGATAATTCCCCAACGAAAATGATAAGCTTTTAATTTAACCCAATCGAAATGCCAAAAATACTGTTTCTTCATTTTCATACTATAATCATTTTCATACTATAATCATAGTAACATCCTTACAATAAACTCGTCAAACTAATGATAAAATGTAAGTGCCATGATCAAAAACAGCCTGAATAAAATTACCAACACCAACATTTTAATCCTCTGTCAAACTACCAAAAAGCTCGGCATTGATTATGAAATTCTGGATTGGGATAAATACAAAATCAGGTTAAAAAAGGGCAATAAAACCCATCTCATTACAAAAAAAAGCCTGGGCCTTAATTCTACTAAAGGCATTGCTATTTCTCGAGACAAACATCAAACCTACCAGACATTAAAACTGCATGGTCTACCGGTATTGCCTCAAATCAAAGTTAAAGATTTAGCTGACTATCAACGCCAATTTAAACAAATTCCCTTTCCTCAGGTAATTAAACCTGTTTATGGAGAAAAAGGCCGGAATATATACCTAAATGTTAAAACTAAAACAGAAGGAAAAATAATCTTAAGCAAACTCTTTAAGCTTAGCCCATTTGTTGTAATTGAACCCTATTTTCCCAATGCTCAGGATTTTCGATTCATAGTGCTTAATTATCAGGTAATAGGCTTAAGCCAGCGCATACCTCCAGCTATAACCGGTAATAGACAACACACAATTCAACAATTAATCCATCAAGAAAACCAACGACGACTGAAACTAAATAAAAAGCTCGGCCAACGAATGCTTAATCGCCTATTAATCTGGGATCGAATTGAATGGTATATAAACCAACAGGGCCTAAAATTAACTGACACCCTCCCAAAAAACCAAACTATCATTGTTTACCCGATTCCTAATTTTTCTACCGGCGGGCAAGTAAAAACCATAGCATTAAACAACATACATCCAAGTTTTCTAAAAATGAGTATAAAAACTGCTCAAGCGATTGGATTAATTATTATTGGCATTGATGTGTTAATTAAAGACATTGCGCAACCAGCCGTGCAAAACAATTGCGCTATTATTGAAGTTAATTCTGATCCGGGCCTTCGCCTCCATGAATGGCCCAATCAAGGCAAGCCACAAAAAGTGACGGAAAAAATACTGAAATTCATTTTCCCTTAATTACCTGAAGCCGATACTCTTTATATATTTGTCGGCAAACCTGACTCGCCCAGTCAGTCAACTGATTAGAGGAAACGGCAATTTTACCTTTAAATAATACTCTAACCAAACGTTCGCCCGGTTTTAAAATCCGTCCATGAACAGCCGCCCGGTCAACCAGACAAAATTCATCTGCCGCTTGTAAATCCTGTAAACTAAAACCCGGACGCTGCCAAACCAACCCTCCTTGTTTAAGTTGATAAACCCCACCCTTAAGATGACCTTCAACTTTAACCCATTTTCTGGTTTGGTTACGCAGAACCAGCTGTGCTCCAATTTTGGGCTGACGATAAAGCTTTTGGATAACATCCAAATCATCCTCATATTCTATCTCTAAGAATTCAGCCAAATGAAAAGCGTCAAAAGGAATCTCGCCATAAAGCCGCTGCATCATACAGTAAGCCGGAAAAGCGGCAGTATAGCGGGCATTACATTCAACCGGCCAAACTTGACCGACTGAATCAATCATTAAATCAATGCCAAACATGCCCCGATAGCCTTTTTTGGCCATAAATTTGCCTAAAGTTTTAGCGATATTCTCTGCTTTTTTTTGAATTTTGGAATCAAAATGTTTCCAACCCCAATCATGGCCGCACCAAACACCATTGCGGCCTTTAAAAGCAGTTACCTCAGCAACATCATTCAACTGGATCTGAACTAAACCGCACAATATTCCGTGCCGGGTTACACAGGCAGAAATACTGGCGTCTGTGCCCTTAATAAATTTCGTCACATTGACCCAAACCAAATTTGTTCCTGCTTGCCGACGCCGCTGAATAAAAGCCATCGCCTGTTGATAATCATTTAAAGATTTAATAAAAAGGGTGCCAATGCCGCCGCCCACTTTATAATCCGGTAATTGCCAAACTAATTCCGGGCCATATTGAACAATTAGCTGTTGGTGTTTATTTTGAGTTAAATCATCAATCAACAGTGTTTCACCCGGAATTAGCTTTAATTCCACTTTTTGCCCTAATATTCGAAATGCTTTTTTATCTTCAAATGGATCGCGAACCTGAGCCGGATTAGACAAAATCTTTATGCCGAGCTTTTGACAAATCTGCTCTACTTTAGGGCTGGATTTATAAACCAACAGACTTGTTCCCGATCCCAAAGATTGAAAAAATTGAGATACGGCCGGTTGACCCATAATTGCAGCCGTATTTTGCCGTTCAAGCGATTCCGGATTTATTTTAAAATCCCGCTCTAAAGAACGAACCGGACAAGACTGCCGAATCGTTCCTAAATCAGTTGTTTCCAACATGCAAAGCACGGAAAAGTTAGGCAATAAAAAAACTGGCCCAATCCGGGTGAAAGCGGTTACGCCAATGCCAACCACTGGTTTTTGATAGGCTTGAAGCTGGGACAATAATATTTTCAAGATTAGTCTTTGTCTAATTTAATTAAAAAACCCTTAAGGTCACGGCGGCCAATAATCATCCGGCGTTTTAAATTTGAACGATCAGCTACATTGGCAGTAGTCTTGATCTTTTCGTCCTGAAGATAAAAAGTTAACTCAACAATCGGCCGCTCTTCCCGACCCAATGAGCTTTTATAACCTTTGCGCCATAAGATATTTTCCGGGGCCAATAACCCCAACGTTTCCGCCAAACCTTGGTCAATTGAAGTGCGGAAAGCACCGGTGTCAATTTTGGCTTTAACTTTTTGTCTTTCGCCGCCATAGTCCACTACTTCGATCTCTTCAAACACATTAACGACTTTTTTCTCATCACCGACTTTTTCCGCTATGTCCGGATTGGCAAATAAAGCCTTGGCGATTTTAACGCCCTTTTTAGCGGTTTTTACTTTCAGGCCCTCAACCCGCTCTAGTCTTTTTCTTAAACCAGCTTGATTAGCCAGTTGAATTTTTAAACCCGGCTGAGCATTAAGCTCAAGTACACGTAAACCCTTCATCGGATCGATCACAATATCAGCCCGCATATAGCCTAAATCAGAAATAATTGAACATTCAACTGCCAGCTGAAGCACTTCATCCCATAAAGGAATTTTTATTCCCCGCAATTTTCTTCTGCTTCCCGGATAAAAAACCACTTCATGGGTGTGTTTAATTGCATGAGTGGTAATACCCGTAGCCACATCAATACCGCAGGCAATTGCTCCCTGAAACATGTTGGCTTTACCCGCTGACTCACTCGTAGGCAGGCGCAAAAAAGCCATCACCGGTACACGATTAAAAACTAATACCCCTATATCCGGTGTCCCTTGATAGGTAATATGCTTGAATTTAGGATGAATACAAACCCGCTCTTCAACAAAGGCCTGATCCGGCAAATTCTTCATTGAGTAGCGACCAAGAATTATGTCTTTAATTAGTAGTTTTAAGTCGTCAACTCTCCAAATTTTACCTGTTACATCAATCCATTCACCAGCATATAAACCGCCTTTTTCCATTACCACAATCCCCTCGCCTCCCAAACCGCTATTAGGCTTAACCACAAAACTGGCCGGCAAACGACTGAAATTAAAAATCTCAACCTCTTTTTCTTTACGAAAAACCCGGAATAATTTAGGCACCGGCAATTTGTGCTTTCTTAATAATGATTTAGCCAACAACTTACTATCAGCAATCCGCTTGCCGCTCTTGCGATTATATCTGGATTGATATAAATGGTTGCGGGCATTCATGCCCAGAATATCTGAAGGTTTCATTTATTTTAACAAATCTTTGAATTTCCAACGCTCCAATAAACGCAAACCAGTGTAACGCCCAACAAAAAAGTTAAACACAGCTGTAGTCATAATGATTAATTCCGGATTTAAAATAACGAACTTTTGTAATCCTTCCCAGTTTAAAAGCAAAGAACAAACTAAAGACAACATAATTGTTTGAACCGTCATCTCACTGGCTTCTTTTTGACTTTTACCCAATTGCACCTCAATAAAACTCTCGGCTAACAGAACTAAAATTAAAATCGGGAAAATTGAAATATTAATTAAGGGCTTCAGGTTTAAAAAGGGCGATACAAAAAGAATCGCCAATACTCCCAGGGTAACAAACCAAAGCAAAAGAGCCATTCGGGGCAAATATTGAAGCTTGAGTTTTCCTAAAGTCCGACGCGAAATCCGAGCCACCATTAAAATTGTCAGAAAAACCACAATCCCAACTACAATGCCGGTCGCCACAAAAGCAACTGAAAGCACTGCCGGAATGAAAATTCCCAAACCACGCAAACCAACCAGGTGTCTTGAGGCGGCAATAATCGCGGCCATCAAAGGAAACATAAGTAATAAAACTAAAGTATTGGCTGGAATTCCCTGCCCCACTGCCCAACGGACCATATGCTGAAGCCAATTAAAGGCATTAAGCGCTCCGATTGGTTTCTCTTCCAAATATTTAACCAGCTTATTGGCTACTTCTTCAGTTGGTTGAGTAATATCCTCTTTGGGCAAAACCACTTCTTCTACAATTACAGTGGCAGTTGGCGTCGCTTCAGCTGCATTGGTCGACTCTAGCTCCTGAGCTTGAACTAATCCTCCCAGGCTAAAAACAACCAATAATATAGTGATAAAAATCAATAACCGCTTCATGAGCTATATTATACTATAAAAACCCCGCCCTTCGCGAAGGGCGGGGTTAATTTAAAAATTATTTTAAAGCCTCATCAATCAATTCTTTAAAATTCTCATAAGGGTGGGCACCAACTAACTTTTTACCGTTAATAAAAAAGGTCGGCGTGCCGGAAACCCCCATCTGTTGACCAAGAGCAAAATCATCATCAACCGCTTGTTGATATTTTTGTGAAGAGTAACAGTCAGAAAACTGATCTTCATCTAAACCAAGCTCCTGAGCAAAATCAATCACCCTGGTATCTACGCTCTCCAACTCAGCCCAATCATCTCGCTTAGCAAATAAAACATCATGATAATCCCAGTAAGCGTCTTGTTCCCCGGCGCATCGAGCAGCTAAAGCCACTGCTTTAGCATGAGCATGAAAAGCTAAAGGGTAATCACGGAAGATATAACGCACCTGGTCGGCATAGTCAGCCATTATTTGGCTGTAAGTATCGTCAACATAACGCTTGCAAAAAGGACATTCATATTCAGAAAATTCGACAATCGTTACCGGTGCATCCAGATTACCTTTTACTGCTGATGGATTGGTAATAAGCTTCTGCCAATCTTCATCAGTTAAAATCTCCGGCTCTGGCACCTCGGCTTCTCCTGCCGCTGACGGCTGGCCATCAAGCTGACCTTCATTCTGCTCCATCTGTGGATTTTGTTGACCGCTTTTTAAATAACGCAGTTCAGTCCACATACTGCCGACCGCAAAAGCGGCCCCAATTAACAAAACAATCAAAAGCGGCATTAATTTATTTTTCATAGAAAAACTCCTTTTAAAACACTACAATTTGTATGCTACTTGCAGTATATTTTTTATTTTTCTTGCCACGAAATTGCCGCAACCGGACAGGAGTCAACAGCAGATTGGATAATAACTTCATCATCACCTACAGGATTCACCACCTGGCTTTTACCATCATTCTGCATTTTAAAAGTTTTGTTAGCCAAAGAAACACAAGTACCGCAACCAATACATTTTTGAGAATCAACAATCAATTTCTTCATAATAAGATAAATTATCAGATATTTTCAATTCCGTCAACCAGCGCTTAAACACCCAAAATCCGCGGTGCCTGTTCTTTTTTCAGATATTTATAAACACTGGCAGCCGCTAAAGCTCCTTGGGCGCAAGCAGTAATCGCTTGTTTTAAAATATTGGAGTGCTGGGTAATATCACCGGCCACAAACAAACCAGGCACATTGGTGGACATATCTTCAGCTTCTTGGGTAAAATCTTTGTCGTTTATCTCTACTCCCAACGGCTTAAGCAAACCAGTCCCCGGCACGCCGCCGATTTCAATAAAAACCCCGTCACAATTCAATTCAACACTGTTTTTATAAGGTTTATCTAAAACCACGCCAGTCAATCGCTGACCATTACCCTTAATTTCAACTACATTAGTGTTATAAATCGCTTCAGCCTTGCCGGCTTTACTAATCTTCTGATATTCATCCAGCCAGGCTGGCTCAGCTCGCAGTTGATCGCGGCGGTAAACCAGATAAACCTTTTTGGCAAACTCAGCTGTATGAACTACGCCGGAAACAGCCGCATCTGAACCGCCAATAACAACTACAGTTTTATCGCGAAAAAACGGCGCATCACAAGTAGTACAATAGCTGATTCCTTTACCCACATATTCCTGCTCTCCCGGAATATTTAAACGGCGACGCTCACTGCCGGTGGCTACAATCAAAGCCTGACTTTCATAATCTGGCTGATTATCCCCGGCCAAATAAACTCTGAAGCCTGCTTTTATTTTTTCTATTCTCCCCACTTCATTGGTAATAACCCCTGCTCCAAGATGCTTAATCTGATCTAAAGTCCTTTGTCCCCACTCTAAACCGGAGATTGTTTTAAAACCCGGCATATTTTCTACTTTATGAGCCAGACCAATCTCGCCAGCCAGTTGTTTACCAATCACCAAATTATTTAACTTATAGCGCGAAGCGTAAATTGAAGCGGTTAACCCGGCTGGTCCAAGACCAATAATTATTAAGTCGTACATCTTCATAATTTCAGATCAATGCTTTGATTTTTTCCTCATATCCCTGTTTCCCCGGAAAGCCGGTTATTCGATCAACTTCTTGGCCGTTTTTAAAAATAATCACCACTGGAATACTCATAACATTATATTGACCGGCCAGCGCCGACGCCTCGTCCACATTAACTTTGCCGACAATCACTTTATCTTTATATTCTTCAGCCAGCTCATCCATAACTGGACCGGCCAATTTACACGGACCGCACCACTCAGCAAAAAAATCTACCAGCACCGGCTTGGCTGCCTTTAAAACTTCCGCTTCAAAATTATCTTGAGTAAAATGTTTCACTGTCATAACAATCCTCCAATATATTAAGGGAATTCTATTCTATTACCGTGCCAATGAACTTTTTGCCTTCTAAAATGTTGTCAAGGTTTTTAAAATCTTTGCCATGACAAATGATAACTTTAATCCCCTTTTCAGCCGCCAAACGACTGGCAACCGGATCAAACGGCACATTTAAACCCGGACTCCATTTATCACCAACTATCTTAAAAAAATCAGCCCATTTAATCTGCTTAATCGGTTTGGTTGTTTTACATTTATTCGGATCTTTATCATAGACCTGGTTAATATCGGAAAGGTTAATTACCTGGTTAAAACCATAATCAACGGCAATCAAAACTGCCTCATAATCAGTTGAACAACCCGGCTTCCAACCAGCACCAATAACTAACGGGTATTGAGCCGCTTGTTTGTCAATATTATTAAAATCAGTCAAAATCCGTTTGTAAGCAATATCCTGAAAAATCGTTCGCAGCAGATGGGCATTTAACCTGGAAGCATGAATGCCCAGCCAATCCAAATCGCCTTGAGTTAGCTTGCCAGCCCGACCATTCATGACCGCTACCGCCGCATCACGATAGTCACGAGCCGCATAACCGCCGCCGGTAACAATAAAAAAGCGCTTACCAGCGCTTATTTTTTTTCTAAGAAATTTTTCAAATTTCTTAAGATAAATGATGTCAATGCCGCGAATGGATTCAGGGGCAAAAACTGAACCGCCAAGTGATAAAACAAAGGTCTGTTGTAATTTAGACATACTACTAATAGGAATTTTAATGCTTTTTTTTGTTAATTTCAACTGAAAACCTAAACCAACAGACTGCTTAAAATCACAAAGGCGATTGTCATTATCCAAAGATAAACTTTTTGCTCCTGAAAAGAAACTGTCCGCTTTATTTGCCAAAACAGCCAGGAGCGAAGCAATTCCGGTGAATATCGGTAATCTCGCCACTCATCATAAAGCAAGTGAAGTCCAAGACCCATAATCATTCCTTTGCCAAACATCGAAGCTGTGCTGGTAATGGCAAACAAGGCTAAAGGGACCCAGACTGCCTGAAATAAAGCGCTATGAAAACTCAACTCAATCTGTTCTTGACTACGCATCATTAACAACTGCCCGACCGCTTTGAACCGGCGTTGACTAATTAAATAACGCGCTTCAGTGGCCAGCTGGGTTTGAGGCTTAGTCCAATAAACCCAAACCAGACGTTCTAAAAATACCAACAACCAGCCCAAACCACCGCCAAAATACCAATTAATAATCTGCCAATCCAACCGCCAGCGCAACAAAATAATTAAAGTTAAATAGGAAAATGAAACAATGAAGCGGCGATTTTTAAAAACCCCCAGCCATCTTTTCATGGTCTTTTTCTTTTCCAAAACCACCAAATCACTAACAGCGGCAGCAAAACAACACTATAAACTCCAAACCAGATAATTTTGGCAACTAAAGCTCTGCCTGTTTGAACCAAAGAGCGCACTGCCTGTTTAAAGATCACCTTGGGCCGGAAAGCCGGTTCTTCAGGCGCATAGGGCAAAGCCCATTCATCAGTTGAAAGATAAATAGTCAGCTTGGCATTTTCCGCGGTTTTTTTAAGATAGTCTTGCCGGCCTTTAAAATTATCAATCTGCTGTTGGAGGCTAATTAGCTCACGTTGAACTTTAAGAATATCTTCAACTTTGACTGCCTGATCCAGAATTTGCTCAAATTTAACTTTGGTTTTATCTAGGGTTTCCAAACGGGCGGCCAGATCAACATATTCGTCAGTCACATCCCAACCCCGTAAATTTTCCGAGGTAACCTTAATTGCCAAACCCCGGAGATATTCTAGTGCCGGCCGCAGTTCTGCTTGAGGCAAACGCACCACTACTGTAGCAAAAGGAGCTTCGCCTGGTTGGGTTAAAGATGAAGAAACCAAATAACCATTCTTAGTTTCAATATAATCAATCACTTGGTCAACTTTTTCCCTGACTTGATCAACCAAACAGGAAATGTTGGATTCTTCAACTACCAAACGATCTTCTATTTCCGGAGCCGGCGCGGCGCTTCTTCCCGGCAATGACATAACTGATGTTTGAGCCATTTTTTCCATCTCCATCACCGGCGCGCCGGCTTCATAATCCAAGCCCGGCTGACTCTGCTTCATCTGAAAGTTTAAACTTGAACCACCGCTGTCTTTTACCAGCAGATAAACCACTACCAACCCAAGGATAACTATTAATTTATTTTTCTTTACCCAATCAATAATTCTCATTAAAACTACTTTAACGCTTTTTAGTATTAACTGTCAATCTTTTCATAGATTTTTTAGTGCGTAGCCAAAATCTATACTATTAACCTTATTATCACCATTCTGGTCATTTTCCGTCGTCAACCAGGAAAAAAAAAGTTGTTGGAAGGAGGGCAACGGGACAGATGTTGGCGTGGGAGTAAAAGTTGGAAATGAATTATTTCCACGGCCATAAACTCCAATATCAGGATGTATTCCTGTTGCCTCCAGATAAATTCTATCACCGACCAAAACACTAATTGTTTGATCCACTTCCAAGATATTATTATCATAATCTACATTAGTTATTTGAACTGTAATAGGATTGTCAGAACCAATAATAATCCTATCTCCATCAATCATTCCCATTCCATCGGTGAAATATAAAGCATCGTTTACTCGAATCGTTGTACCCGTACTAGAAGCGGTAATCTCAGCTAAATGAGTAGCTGCATATTTCCCTGAACTATCCGATGTAAGAACAAAGCCAGCGAAAAAATCATCTATGTTTTCAAGAGAGTAATTTTCAGGATATTGATCAGCGTCATACATGATATTTTCATTTTGGAATTGGGGAAGTTGGATAATATTGTTTTGAAATTGGTCTGGATGGTTGATTTCCGCTTCTTTAACAGTTTGTTCTTTGCCGCCATCAGCGATATAAATCACGTTATCCTTCTGAGAATCAGAAATAACATTAAAATCAAAAAGATATGTTTGCCAATTCAACCCGCTTCTCCCAATATACACAGAATAAGTTTTGCACTCATCAGGCGTACTGCAATCTATGTTTGTAAAATCATTTATTAAATTGTGCTCAGCTATAACATTATTTGTAATTTTGTTGTTATGAGTATCCCAAGTATCCGTGTTTCTAGTAAAGGTAATGGCATGAAGTTTGTTTTTGTAAAATGTATTATGATAAACACGATTGTATTCGTATTTTAGGACCTCCTCATAAGTTGAAAAATGGAGGGAGCCACCATAATCATAATTTTTCCCTTCATTGGTGTTTATGACAAGATTGTTGCGAAAAATTCCCTTAGAAACATTGAATTTAAGAGCCTGTTCTGAACCAGGTTCTTCTCCATAACAAGAGTCTTCTCTGTTCCAATTATTGTCCATAAATACATTATTTTCTACGAGCAAATTTTCAGCTGTACTACTTTTCTCTCTAAGAGAAAGGGCTCTGTCGCAAGGATTGCGAAAATAATTATTGCGAATAATTAGATCAGAAGCGCTTATGTTAGCCAATCCATGTTCAGCAATGGCCTGAGAAAAATCATTGTCCTCAATAAGGATATGAGAACCACCTATACCGCTAATTGCATTGCCAAACATCCACTTTCCAAAAGTTGAGCCGCTAATGGTGATATATTGCGATCCGCTTATATAGATACCGCTATAACTTCCAACCTCAAAAGAATCAAATTCACACTCCAAAAGTTGAATATGGTGCGAATTTGCGTTCGTTGATACCCATGTATGCCCGTCAGACTCAAACCTGATTCCCTTGATAACCAGATAGCTTTTATCATCGAGGTATGACCGTTCTGTTATAACTGGGCTCGCTCCCTGAACCGCTTGATAGGTAATATATAATTCGTCCGCACCCGAACGAGAGGGACCAATTCCCACATTATATGTCCCACTCTCCAGACATACTATTTCTCCTGGATTAACTGAATTATTGGCGGTTTTCAATTCTTCACTTGAAGAAACAGTATGACTACAAGTTTGCGCCCAAGAAATTTTAACTTTTTTAAATGATAAACAAAAAAACAATCCAAGAATAAAAATAATCAAACAAGAAGTTAGAATAGTTACCTTTAAAAAGTGTTTCATACTCTTATTCTACAAAAGCAACTGGCCAAAATCCAAACTATTAACCTTATCATCCCCATTCTGGTCAAATTCCGCTGTCAGCCAGGAGGAAAAAAGTTGTATAAAGGTAGGAGTTAAACTAGGCGTTGGGATTGAGGTTGGCAACTGATCAATATACTCGCAAGCTCCCATGTCTGGCTGGTTATCAGAAATATTAGCAGAGTCTGGCCAACCTTTTTCTAATGGAGTATTAACTCCGGCATTAATTGCCGGACTATTACTTATTATATAAAAACTGGTTGGCTGAGACCCCTCAGCTGGAATCTCAACAAATAATGGGTTGGCTTCGATGCCATTTATTTCCCATCCTGCTTGTTGTCCTAAGCTTGAATTACGAGCATCATTCAATGAATAAAAATAGGTTGTATCATAAGAATTCCATCTTTTAATTAAGGCTCCTTCTGTTTCCCGAAAATATAAATTGCCGTTAAAAAAATGGTCATCGGAGGCTAATCCGGTATTATGGATTACATGAAGTCCGACAGAGTAAAAAATGTTATTGTACCACTCAAGATTTAAAGCATAATCATCAAAAGAGCTAATCTTTACCACCGACCCCTTAGCATAGCAGGTGTTGTGATAAAACTTAATGTTTTCTGTCGGTGTATCGGGAAGTTCTCCGCCCAGTTTAAAGACGGAGCCATACTCATAATAATCCTCTTCATATTCTTTAACTCCTGCTTTATACATTTTATTGAAATGGTCGGCAATAATAGTGTTGCGGTAAACATAAACTGGCCCATGAGGGGCAGGAGACAAACTTAAACCAATATAAGCATCATAAATGAGGTTATTATAAATCTCCAGACCACTACCGGTACGGCTATAACTATCTGATTCAATAGCATCATCTAAAAGGTGATGAATAGTATTATTATGGATTTTTGTAAACTCTCCATTAGCTGAAATACCGTTAAAAAATCCTTCTATCTGACAATTATAAATTTCAGAGTTTCTGGCTCCGGAAATTCGAACGCCGGTACCCTCCATTGGTGTTATATGTACACTTTTACCATTAATGTCGTCGTATTTAAGCTTAACATCGCTCCACCACCACCCATCATCCCAGCCAAGATAAAAACTAGAGTCGCGAATGATAACCTGACTAACACTGCCTTGATAACTCTCCCAAATTAAAAAACCATACCTGGCTGTTTTAATCGTAATATTTTCAAAAATTAAGTCTTCAAGAGTAAAACGGGGAAAAATAACCGCTCGGCTGCCATGTTTGAGCTCCAAATTGCGAAATCGCCAATGGCTAGAATTAGGCAAATATAAAACTGCTGTAGCAGTCGAGGCGTTTATTGAAACAGTGTTAGGGTTAGTATTATTATCAAGCTTAATATAAAGCCTTTCGTTTTCATTATCGCGGAAGACCCCTTGGCCAGCAAAGAATTGCTGAAAGTGTTTCATTGTCCCATAAGTCCACAATAAGCTTTCGTCTGCTAAAGAAACATAAATCCAGTCTTCTGTTTCGGAGGAAAAAGGAAAGTGAGTAGAATAAACCCCTGACCCGACTGAAGTCTCAATTTCCCAAAGATCATTATTTGCCAAAGTTAAAGGTTGATAAGCTCCATCAATAATAACTGTTTCTCCCGAAAAGCCCTCAACGGTAATAGGCTGAGTCTCGGTGCCTGATTTTCCTGAAATCGTAATAGTTTCAAAATAAACTCCTTCTCTAATACGGACGATATCACCCGGCTGACTGGCATTAATTGCTGCCTGAATAGTCTGATAATCGTCGGGCACGGTATAAACCGCTGCCCTGCAAAAAGAAGAAAAAACTAATAGAAAAAACAGGTTTAAGCAAATTACGCCCAAAAATCTTTTCATGCTATCATTCTACCCAAAGCTACCTACCGCCGCAATTATTCATCTTTGTATGGCTTTCCCTTTTTTAACTCCTTCAGCTTCCACATAAATAATTTTGCTTTGGATTTAACATTATAAGCATCTTTAACAAAATTCTTCGCCTCCTCTAAAAACTTACGGTCAGCTTCTTTAGCCAGCTTAATATATAAAGCTTTATGGCACAGGTCATCCAAAGCAACCGCCAAACGATAACCATAATCCTGAAACTCTTGACTGATATACTTTTTCTTATCCCAGTCAAATTGTTTTAAAATCTGCCCTAGAGACTGAGCGCTTCGATTTGTTTTAACTGCCATCTTCATTACCAATAAAACTAGTCATAATTAAACCTATGGTCGCCAGACTGAACATCCAAAACCAGCCAACTCCCAAATACCATAAACCTAGAACAATTAAACAGGTAACCAATCCTCCCAAATGAATACTTATTTCCCGAAAAGTTAAAAATTCCAATTTATGACGACTGGACAAGCTCTGATAAGTGGCGGCATCAAATGGCTCCAAAACCAGCAATTCTCCCCAACCATGAAACGCCTCTGAGGCAAAAATAGTAATTGGCGATTGTAAAAAAGCCCGAATCAGCCAATTAATGCTATTTAAAATCACCCCAAGTTTTAAAATCTCCGGACCTTTTTTATCAATCCGCTTACCCAGCCACCAAATTAAAAACAAAGAAACTATTTGCGCTCCGGTTTTTAAGCCGCCAAAGACAGTATAATTTTTAATCACTAAGAAAATAAATAATGGCCAAACGCTGACAACTAAAACTGACCGGAAACCAGCACCAATAAACCCAGTTAAAAACCGGCGGTTCTTGGGCTGAATAAAGTTTTTTATAATGGCTTTAAAATCAAACTGCATGCCGGACTTGGTAAAAGAATCAAAAAATTGAGGCAAACCGCTAAGAATAATCAAAATAAAGGCAATGGCAAACACCGGGGTAAAACCAAAACCCGCAATCAGCAAACCGCCGATTAATGGTGCCAAAGTAATCCCAAGCCGTTCGGCTAAATAAATTAAACTGGTCTCTTTACCAAAACGGCCGCCGCCGGTTTTTAAACCAAAAACGCTGTAATGATAACTACACCAGTGGAGATTAACCGCCAAACCCCATAAAATCGCCGCCAGCCAGATAAACCATAGCTGATTTTTTCCCAAAATCATTAAACCTAAAAAGCCCGCCCTGAGTAAGGCGCCAAAAAAAATCGCCCAATCAACTCCAATTAAACGAATAATCCGACCGGCCAGATAAGCAGAAACAATTACCAGCAAATGGTAAAGGCTGTAAAAAATCATCACCCCGACAAAACTACCGCTTAACTGATAAACATAAACCGGAATAAACAAATTAACCAAACTCATACCAATGGCGCGTAAAACTGAGCCGGTTAATAAACCCGTCATACCGGCAAAAAGTTTTTTTTGATACAAGTAGCGAAACAATTTTTCCTGATAACGTTCCATAGATTTACTTTAGAACCTGTTGGTTTAAATCCAGAGTAATCTGGTGAATCACTAATGCTAAGCGTTCCTGCTCTGTTTTGTTAAAATTCTGAAGTACATAACTTTCACCGTCGATTTTTTCCTCACCTTTACCCCGCGTAGCCTTGGCGAAGTGGGGACGATTGTCTATTCCAACCCGAACCCGCCAAAACTGATTGGTTTTTAAATGCTGTTCAATTGAAGCAATTCCATGGTGATCTTTAGGGCCCCGACCAAATTGAATCTTATACTCTCCCAGCTTAATATCCAAATCATCATGGACAACAAAAATATCAGCTGAGTTAAGCTTAGGGTGTTTCTTTTTAATGTAGTCAACCGCTAAACCAGAACGGTTCATAAAAGCTTGCGGCCTAACCAGCTCTACTGGTTCATTATTGATTGTAATCCAAATATATTGTAGTTTTCCCTTTTTACTTGTTTGCCATTGTTCTTGGCCGACTAAATGATCAACCACCATAAAACCAACATTGTGCCGATTCCTTTGATATTTTCTGCCCGGATTACCCAGACCAATAATATGCTTCATCGCCTTATTTCATTTTGGCTAACTGTTTTTTGGCTAACTCACCAACCACGGGCAGTTTAAATTCTTCTCCCTGATAAGCGCGATAAATACAAACAATCCATAAGACAAAACCCAAAATCGCAATAAAAGGTGAAAGCACCCAACCAATTAAAGGTATAAGGGGAACAATAGTCAAAAAGCCAAAGGTTAATAAACTTTGCATGGCATGAAAGCGAACAAATTTGTCTTCTTTTTCCACTAATAAAAAGATTAAGCCGGTTATCCAACCAGCTACATAACAAAGCATTGCCGCTACATTTTTACTTAAACCAGTAGGCTTATTGTTTTTTTCAGCAGTTTTTTTCTTTGCTGGCAAATCTCCTCACCTCCTCCTTGATTTTAAATTATAATCAATCCTATCATTGTTTCTTTTCCAGCGTCAATTAGAAAAGACCCATCTGTTCATTACTATTTACCAAAACCTTACCTTCTTTAGGCCAAATAGACACCACGCCAAAAACACCATCATAGCCCGGGTCAACCACAATATCTCCTTGTCTGACTTTGGCAACTCCTTCAGCCACCCGTTCACCGACCAGGTTTTTTATCGCTTTTAAATCAATTTCCATTAAAATTGAAAATTCACTCTTAAAACGATCAACCAGCTGATGATAAAGGCTTTGCGCTTTCTGAGTTTGAGTTCCGGCATCAATGGCCTCGGCAATAATTTCTATTAAAGGAACCAGCATTACATAGGGCGGTCTTTTAGGATTGCTGACATCAAAATAACCCACCAAGTTCTCTTTGTTGGCTTGTTTTTTTATTTTTACCTTTCGATCAGCTAATTCTTGAACCCGATGCATTACTCCTAAAGTTAGTTCTTTGCCGCAAGTGGGGCAAAGCGCACCTTTTTGCTCAGTTTCATCCGGGCTATGACGAATACCGCATTTACGATGACCAGAATAATGATACTTACCCTCTTCGGGATAAAACTCAATTGTGTAAGCAATCTGCCAGTTGCTTTTTGGGTCTTGCTTAATCGCTCCTGCCAAATCCTGATAAGAAAATTTCTGCCCCCCACTTTCCGATTCCTTATTCCTGAATTTAAATATGGTTGCTTCCCGACCGAGTTTTTCCGGACTATGAGCATCTGAACAGGAAATAATGCTGCGGTTCTCCAAATCTTTAATGCGCCAATTCATCGCCGGATCGCTGCTTAATCCGGTTTCAATCGCATAAATTTTATCTGCCCAAGGCCCAAAGCATTCTTCAATTGAATCAAAACCCGATTTTGAACCATACAGACTGAACCAGGGGGTCCAGACGTGGCATGGCACAATCAAACAATCATCGCTGACACCAAAGACTAATTCGGCTAAATCCATACTTGATAGGCCAATAATTGGCCGGCCATCAGACATTAAATTACAACCTCTGGCTAAAAGCTGAGAATTAATCTTTTTCACTACGCTGAATGAAGGAACAATGATTAGGTTATGAATTCGCCTCCCCTTGCCGCCCTGAGAGTAAATAGAAGAAATCTCGCCGGCAAGAACAAATTTAACACCAGGCGCTGAGTTTTGAGCGCCAGCTTTTAACTGGTAAGTTCCCTCATCAGCTTCTTCCAAATTGGCCTCAAGCTCTTTTAACCATAATGGATGAGTAATGTCGGCCGTGCCCAAAAGATCAATACCTTTTTTGCTTCCCCATCGAGCCATTTCAAAAACACTCATTCGCGGCGAAACCGCCCGGGAATATTTAGAATGAAGGTGAAGATCAGCAGTAATTTTCATTAGCCTCCGTGCCGCCTAAACTCTAACCAAGCAAATGCCAAATAAACCAGTATTAAAACTACCCCTTCCCATCTTTCTAATTTACGTTTAGTTCTAACAAAATACCAAAAGAGGGCAAAAATGGCGGCAAAAAATACTGTGGCTAGTAAATAGGGCTCAAGACCATTGGTTAAATAAATCGGGTTAATCAGGCTTACTATGCCGAGGATTAAAGTTGAATTCGCCACCACACTGCCTAAAAGGTCGCCAAACATCATCCCCACTTGCTTTCTCCTAATAGCGCCAATTTCAAATGAAAGCTCAGGCAAACTGGTACCAATTGCCACCACAAAAAGACCAATCAGAAAAACCGGCATTTTCATGTCTAAGGCTAAATTCTGAGCCACTTTAACCAACATTTCCGCCGAGAACAACAACAAAGCCATACCTAAAAACATACTGGCAATGCTTTGACCGGCTTTTTCTTTACCTAAGTGACGCAAAAACCGACGCAGCCAAACTTCATTCTCTAGTCCGATTTTTCTTTTCCGGCCATTTAAAATCCCCCAATTATAAGCACCATAAATAAATAATAAAATCAAGCCATCCACCCGCGACAGGCTGTTGTCCAGTAAAAGAATCATTGGCAAAGCTCCGGCCAAAAAAACCGAAAAAATGTCTTTTTTTAAAAACTCCCCCACCACGCCAATAGTGCCGCCAATTAAAACTGCTCCGCCGGCAACTAAAGAAATATTGGCAATATTACTGCCAATGACATTACCTAAGGCCAAACCCGGTCGGCCCTCTAAAGCAGCCACCACACCCACAAAAAGCTCAGGAATTGAAGTGGCTAAAGCCAATAAAAAACTGGTTAAAGCAAAACGTTCTAAACCTGTAGCCTTGGCTAAATGCTTAAGGCCCAAAATCGTCAGCTCTGTACCCTTAATTAGCAAGATTGAAAAAGAAAAAATAAGAATTAAGTCAAAGGCTAACTGCATACAATTATCTTAACACATGATTAATGCCGTAAAAAGAAATACTTGGTTAATTCAACCAGGCCAAGTTTAAATAAACCAAAGCCGATTAAAGCCGCCATCTCCCACCCATTAAGAGAAACGGTTTTTAAAAGCAATTGCAGAACAGGCAAATAAATACCGGCCAGCAACATAATAAAACCAATGGCTACCGCAACTAATAAAAATTTATTAGATAAAAGGTTAATCTGCCATAAGTTCTTTTTCAAGCTTTTGCAGGAAAAAATATAAAGCAAGGAATCAATACCAACGGCAGTAAAAATAAAAGTCCTGATTTCCATCAAAGGCAAATCCTGTTTTAACAACCAATAAAATAAAGCAAATAAAAATAAGTCAGTAATTATGCCGATAATAAAAATCAGAGTTTTCATTTCTGCATCAAGAATCGGCGCATGACGAGAACGTGGCTTTTCCTGCATTACTCCCTGGCTGGCTTGTTCAAAAATCAAAGCCATGCCCGGCAAACCATCTTCAATCAAATTCACCCATAGAATTTGCGTGGCCAGAATGGGCAAAGGTAAGCGCAGTAATAAGGCTCCGCCAATTAAAACTACTTCAGTAAAGCTGTCTGACAATAAATAAGTGATTACTTTTCTGATATTTTCCCAAATTTTTCTGCCTTCCTCCACGGCGGCTAAAATGGTTTTAAAATTAGAGTCAAGCAAAACAATATCAGCTGTTTCTTTAGAAACATCAGAGGCCGATTCAACCACAATGCCAATATCGGCCCGCTTTAAAGCCGGCGCATCATTAACTCCATCACCGGTCATAGCCACCACTTCGCCTTTTTCCTGTAAAACTTGAACGATTTTCAATTTTTGCAATGGGTTGGTCCGGGCAAAAAGAACTATCTTGTCAATCTTTTGCCTCAATGCTTCATCAGACAGTTTTTCTAATTGATCTCCGGTTATAACCTCGTCAGCTTTTAAATTCTTTGGGTGAATTTTTAATTTATTAACTACAGCCATGGCTGTTTCTTGATAATCACCGGTAATTACTTTAATATCAATGCCTGCTTGCCGGGCTTCAGCCAAAGCTTCAGCCACACCGGGACGAACCGGATCTTCATAAAGCAAAATCCCCAGCCATTCAAGCTTGTTAACATCCTCCTCCTTAACCTCTGACTTCTGATCTTGAACTTTTTTATAAGCAAAGCCTACCAAGCGTAAACCTTTGTTTCCGGCCTCTCTAAACTTTTGTTCCCATTTTTTTAATTCAGCAGATGGCATTTGGCATTTATGCAACACTACCTCAGGTGCACCGGAAACAAACAACATTTGGCTCGTGGCTTGCGGTTCGTGATCAATAGCGTGTAAAGTAGCTATGTATTTATGCTCCGGACCAAAAGGAATTTCATCCAAACGCGGGTAGGTTTTGTTTAACTCTTCTCCGCCAGCTGGCAGTTTAGAATTTTTTTTCGCCCACTCCATCATGGAAATTTCCAAGGGATCGCGCATATCATTACATAAAACAGCCGCTTTTATTAATAAATCTAATTCTGAACTTTGTCTGCCAGCTGGCAGATTGGATTTTGGATTTAGCGATGTAATCGCGCTGACAACCTGCATTTCCCCTTGGGTCAAAGTGCCGGTTTTGTCACAGCAAATCACCGTAGTTGCTCCTAAAGTTTCAGCGGCCACTAATTTTCTTACCACTGCCTTGCGTTTCAAAATCCGCTGCATGCCTAAAGCCAAAATGGCAGTTAAAGAAACCGCCAACCCTTCAGGAATAGCGGCAACGGCCACAGCCACCGCAGTTTCAAACATTTCCAGCCAATTACCTCCCTCTAAAATCCCTATTAAAAATAAAGCTAAAGTAATAAAACCCACTACTAAAGCCAGAATCCTGGAAAGCTTCCCAATCTGATGCTGTAAAGGGGTTTCTTCTCTTTGGGTGGTTTTTAAACTCTTGGCGATCTTGCCCATCTCAGTTTGACTACCGGTCTTAACCACCAGCATCTGGCCAATCCCACTGGCAACAATCGTTCCCATAAAAACCTTAGATTGTTGATTTAATTTATTTACCGGTTTGCTTTCTCCGGTTAAAATTGCCTCATTTATAGATAAAGTATCAGCTTCAATAACAATACCGTCAGCCGGAATCCGGCCGCCCAACTCAAGTCGAACTAAATCACCGGGTACAATTAAGGCCGCCTCTATTGTCTGCCATTGACCATCACGCCAAACCTTGGCCTTAGGTGCCAAAACCTGATTTAAGGTTTCCAGCGACTGTTCAGCTTTAAATTCTTGATAAAAACCCAAAAGAGTATTTAAAACCACCGCCAAACCAATCACTAAAGTATCGCCCCACTCCCCTAAGGCACCAGTAATAGACGCAGCAATCACTAAAATATAGATTAAAGGAGACTTGAATTGTTGAAGTAAAATCCGCAGGCCGGTGAACTCTTTTTTCGTTTCCAAACGATTTTCGCCGTATTTTTCTAACCGCCTGGCGGCTTCTTTATTGGTTAAGCCATCTTTAACTACCATAATCTTATGATAACATACTGGTTTGCAGCTGATGGAGCTTTTTTAACTCTTTTAAAGTAGTTATTTGATCAATATCTTTATCGTCGCGGAAACGAACGAGACGAGGAAACCTTAGAGCCAAACCGGCAGTATGAATCGGGCTTTTAGTAATCTCGTCAGCCATGATTTCAACTACGATCTTTGGCTGACACCAAAAATCAGGGTAAAGATTTTTATTAACAATGTAACTGTTGGGACACTTGGGTGCCCGGATCTGCTGACACCTCTTTTTCATTTCCCGCCACTGATCGTCAGTTAACCCGGTGCCAATTTTAGCGACAGTTTTAATCGTCTCAGCGTCACTAACTCCTACTAAAAAAGCGCCAATGCCAAAACCAACCCGCTTGCCTTTACCTGGATAATATCCCATCACCACACAGTCAAGTGTATCAACCAGTTTTCCCTCAGTATTTTTTTTAAACTTGACCCAATTAAAATTTCGTCCGCCGGCCTGATAAGGCTCATCCAGTTTTTTACACATTATACCTTCCAAGCCCTGCTGAAGATACTTATCCAGTAAGTACCTGAGTTGCTTGACGTTATTAACTTTTGTTTGTTCGGTTAAAACCAATCCATTTTGCCGCTTGGTTAAAATTTTTTCCAGAAGCTGGCGCCGCTGACTAAAAGGTTGTTTAAAAACTGCCCGGCCATTCAAATAAAGCAAATCATAAATAAAAACTTTGATCGGCACCTGACTTAACATCTGTTTAATGTTGTGTTTGCGCCGCCGCTGAATCGTTTCTTGAAATGATAAAAGTTTGCCGGTCTGAGGATGAACACCAATCGCCTCGCCATCAAAAATCGCCTGCTTAACCGGTAATTGTTCAACAGCCAAAACCACCTCAGGAAACATATGGGTAATATTATCAAGGTTGCGGCTATAAATTTGAATAAAACTGCTCTGTTGCTTAAATAAACCCTCACTCAGTTCAACTTTTCTGGTTTTATCCAAGTGCAATTCCACCCGTAAACCATCGTATTTGGGCTCAACGGCAAAACACTCCAGTTTTTCCACTATTTTGGCCGCATTAGGTAAACGTTCGGATAGGGCCGGTCGAATGGGAATACCAACCTCAACCTGAATCTGTTTAAGCCCATTTAAACCCTGCTGTTTAAAAACCCGGGCAATCCTGCCAATATCAGCACTGACACTATAAGCTCGCTCCAACTCCGGCCGCAAGCTTTTATCTCCTGTCTGCATCCAAGAAAGCGCATCTAAAATAGTCATATCAGAAAAACCCAAACGAAGCTTTTTGACCGGAATCCTCACCACATATTTAGCACTCAAAGGATCAAGCTGGCTTAATAAAACCGCCATTTTGTTCAATTTGCGCTCAACACTACCCTCCCCCGCCTCTTCAGCAATTTTTAAAAGACTATTATAAACATCCTTTATTTCTAAAGATTTTCTAATTTTTAATTTGGAGTTTGAAGTTTTTAACTTTAATATTACCTCACCCAAATCGCCTGTTTGTTTAAAAAGCTTCAGGCTTTCAGCTTCAGATTGACCAATCGCCCGAGATAAAACTCTAACCATCATTTTCTCGGCCAGATTGAATTCCACGCCGCTAAACTTGGGTTTTAATCGACCCAGCACCAAATAACACACCCAATCAATTTCTTGATATGTCACCCGGGAAAACAAATCAGCCAAAACCTCGGTCATCTGGTTGCGCGAAGCAATTGCCTCCAATTGCCCTAAACTCTGAGCCAAAGTGATAAATTTCATGATCAACTAAAACTTAAATCTTTATAAATCCTGCTAAAAACAAATAGGCAAAAATCACTACTGCAATGAAAATAATCCCAAAAATTATACTCACAATACCCGCCATTTCGCTTTTTAATATCTTATTTAATCCTTCGCCGATCAAGGTCAAGCCAAACAAGGAAGGCAGAATTAAAACCATATATAAAAATTGCGGTTCGCTGGGATTCAAGCTACCTCCTTTAAGACGTATTTGGCCGCCTTAGTTCTTCCCCGCTTTACCAGAATACCTTTTTTTAACAAATCTTTCAAATCGCGCAAAAGCGTATCATCAGAAACCATGGGAATCAATTTGATTGCTTGACGCATGCTCATTTCTTTATGTTCGCCGAGGTATTCCATTAGTTTAATTTGACGCTCGGACAAAGCAATTTGTTGACCGGCTTTTTGTTTAATTCTTAAATCCAAAGATAAGCGTTTAACTTTATCTTTAATTTGGGCCAATTCAATCGCCAAAACCTCAGTAAAGTATTCCAACCAACAAGTTAAATCTTGCTGGTTTTTATCAACTAACTGTAATGCCCGATAATAACTGGCCGCATCTTTATCATAATGCTCTTCTAAAGAAAAAAACCGTTTAATATTATAATTTTCTCGAAAGAGAACCAAGGTCGCTATGGCCCGAGCCACCCGGCCATTACCATCCAGAAAAGGATGAATGCGAACCAATTCATAATGAACAATCCCCGCTCGTAAAACCGGATGAATTTGATGCGCCTCTTCACTGTTTAACCAACGGAAAAATTCTTTTATCTGAGGATTAATTTCAATTGGCGGCGGCGGATTGAAAGTTATTGTCCCACTACCACTATCTTTAACCACCACTCTTACGGTTCGATAAGTACCGCAGCGGTCATTTTCCAATAACCGGCCACAGGTTAACCAATGGAGTTTTTTTAACTCTGTTTCAGTATATTTTTCCGGAGTGTTACCGATTTTATCAATATATTTTAAAACATTGCGGTAATTAATTACTTCCTGGACATCTCTTTCCCGGGCAGTTATTTGTTGACCATTAATTACTTGCTTAGCCTGATTAAGAGTTAAGTCATTGCCTTCAATATGTGTACCATGGTGAATAGTGCGGATTAAAGCATTTTCTTTAAAATCAACCTCCCAGGCCGGAATTAGAGGAGCATTTTCAATAACTTCTTTACTGGCCTCGATTGAGCCGATATTTTTTAAAATTGCCTGACTAATAGTAAAGTTTGGTTGAAACATCTTTTATTATTTTACTCATTTTTTGCGGAAAAAAGCAATTTTTTGTACGGGTCACACACATATTGGACTCTAACTTGTTATGAACCAGGTACTGTAAAGGGCTAAGTTGGCCCAGTGACTCGTGGGGTCTTTCCCCATTGTAGTATAACAGGTA
>JAHJAY010000011.1 GCA_018813815.1 Patescibacteria group bacterium
AATAGAAGTTAAGGCCTTGGATGATGTATCTTTTGAGGTTAAAAAGGGTGAATTTGTGGCTATCATGGGCCCTTCTGGTTCCGGCAAATCAACTCTTATGCACCTTTTGGGTGCCTTAGATGTGCCAACAAAGGGCCAGTATTACTTGGATGGAGAAAAAATTGCCAACCTATATGATGATGAGTTGGCTGAAATTCGAAATAGAAAGATCGGCTTTATTTTTCAAGCATATAATCTATTGCCCAGAACTACAGCCCTGAAGAACGTAATGGTGCCGATGATGTATGGTAACACCTCCAAAACAAAAAGGGTGAAAAAAGCTAAGAAGTATTTAGAGATGGTTGATCTGGGTGACAGACTTTATCATGTTCCCAATCAGCTATCGGGAGGACAACAACAGAGAGTAGCCATTGCTCGAGCGCTTGCCATGAACCCGAGTATTATTCTGGCTGACGAACCAACAGGCAATATTGACACTAAACAGGCAATAGAAATTATGGAAGTTCTCGAAGATTTAAATAAGAAAGGCCACACTATTTTAATGATTACTCACGAACAGGAAATCGCTGAATTCGCCAAACGGATTATTTATCTTCGAGACGGAAAGCTTGTCAAAGATAAAATAAACAAACACCGTCGAGAATTATCAAAAATTAAAAAATAATCATGGATTACAAAGAGCTGGTTTTAGAAAGTTTTAGCACTCTTACCTTGAATAAAGTCAGAACCGGCCTGGCCATGCTCGGAGTGGTAATCGGCATTGGCAGCGTAATCGCCTTGGTTTCTTTGGGCCAAGCAAGCCAGCGTTCAATTGAAGAACAGATAAGAACTTTGGGTTCAAATTTATTGACAGTATCTCCAGGGTCACAAAGAAGCGGCGGGGTTCGTGGCGCGGCAGGCGGGGGTCAAACTTTAATTTATAACGATGCCAAAGCAATCATGAATTCTCCTCAAGTTACCACTGTTACAAAAGTTTCACCTGAATATTCCGGCCGGGAACAAATAGTGGCTGGGCGCAACAATACTAACACTCAAGTAGTGGGTGTAACTCCAGAATATACAGAGGTGAGAAACGTAGATGTGTCGTCAGGTTTTTTTATTAGCCAGCAAAATCTAAATAGTATGTCTAAGGTAGCTGTCTTGGGACCTCAAACTGCGGTGGATTTGTTTGGAGAAGGAGTTGACCCTGTTGGCAAAAACATAAGAATAAAAGGGTTGACTTTTAGAGTTGTGGGCATAACAACCAGCAAAGGTGGAGGCGGTTTTATGAATCAAGACGACAGAATATATGTGCCTTTAACAACAGCTCAAAAACAATTGTTTGGCGTTGATTATTTAAGCTCGATTTCTATTGAAGTTATGAATCAGGATGTTATGGTTGAAGCTCAAAATCAAGTGGGCTACTTATTACTTGACAGGCATAAATTGAATGACCCGGCACAGGCAGATTTTTCGATTATGTCCCAAGCAGATATTATAGGAACTGCCACTGAAGTGACCGGCACTTTTACCACTCTTCTATCGGGAATTGCGGCCATTTCACTGATCGTTGGCGGCATTGGCATTATGAATATTATGTTAGTAACTGTAACGGAAAGAACCAGGGAAATTGGTTTGAGAAAGGCTTTAGGGGCCAAGAAAAAAGTTATTAATGCTCAATTTTTACTGGAAGCGGTAATGGTGACTTTTGTTGGCGGATTAATTGGAATAGTTTTAGGAGTGGGTGTAGCTTATGCGCTTTCACGCTCCATGAGTTTACCGTTTGCGCTTTCAATCCCCTCTATCCTTTTGGCTTTTGGAGTATCAGCGGCTATTGGAGTCTTATTCGGCTGGTATCCGGCACAAAAAGCGGCTAACCTACAGCCAATTGAGGCATTACGTTATGAGTAGAGCAAAAACCCTGAGCGAGTGCAGCAAGCCGAAGGGTCGAAGCGTTAAGGTATAAATGAATATAAATTACAAGGAGGTAAACAAGATGAAAAATAACATAGTTATTCTGTTAATTATAGCAGTCCTTTTAGCGGGGGGAGCTGGGTTTTTTGGCGGCATGAAATATCAACAAAGCAAACAACCTTCAAGGGCCGATTTTCAATCTCTTGGCCAATCCAGAGGAGGCCTGAGACAACCAGGCATGCCAGGCATGCAGCAAAGGGAAAGTTCTGGAATGATTAGGGGAGAAATAATTAACCAAGATGAAGAAACTATTACTGTTAAATTACCAGACGATAGCAGCAAGATTATATTGATTTCGGAAAATACAACGATAAATAAGACAACTGCAGGCTCGGTGGATGATTTAGAAACTGGCAAACAAGTGATGGTGTTTGGTCAAGAGAATTCGGACAAAAGTATCTCAGCCAGCAATATCCAACTAGACTTTGGACTTGGGGAAGGCATACAGGAACATTAATCAGAATCAAGTACCTAACCTTATTCTGTGAATTTTTTTCAGGCTATTTTCTTAATTATTTTTACACCTTTTATTCCAAGAATCAAAAGACAAAAAATTAATACTTTTAAAATAAAATGACCATGTATATCTATAAAATTTCTGGTCATGGGAGTTATTTTACCAACGAGTAAATGAACAAGAATTCCAATTGGTAAAGTTAGAAATAACCAATTTTGTTTTGGTACATCAAGCCTGAGTTTTAGAAAGATTTTAGATAATAATGGAGAGAGTAAATGCATTCCTAGAAATGCTGCCGAAAAATCAAAAATTGCGTATCCTCCAAGTCGAAATTGTCTAAGAAATTCTATTGTGGTCATCTAATTTTATTTAACGTTTTGGTATATCCAAAAATCGCTGGATTTATAATTAATGCATTTTAAGAAAGTTTCCAGTTTTCGGGTTTATATTATAGTGCCTTGGCATATAAATAACGATCTTCCATTTTCCCACTTCTTCCCTGTATCGTTTTTCTGAGCAACCCCTCTTTAAGATATTTGTTTTTGATAGCAACCTTTTTGCTTGCTTTGTTTTTTGGATGCACAATTATCTGAATTCTTTTCAAGTTTAACTGTTTAAAACAAATATTTTCAGCCAACTTTACTGCCTTTGTGGCAATTCCCTTTCCCCAAAATTTATCATCAACAAAATAACCAATCTCTCCGATATAGTTCCTATGATAGTCTATCTTTATTCCAATTGCTCCAACTATTTCATCATCAAAAAGGATTGTGTAGTTCCACTCTGTATTGTTTTTCCTGCGTTTTGAATTTTGCTTAAGCCAATTTTTTTCATCTTCAATTGATTTTGGCTTAACATTAAAATAGGTAAAATTAGGGCTATTCAGAATTTCGAAAAAGCGTTTTGCATCGCTAACTCTTTGCAGTCTTAATTTAATTTTTGGCATAACTTTTTGATTTCTATTTTACTACAAAATTACCCAATATTGATGAATGAATGGACTTGCATGAGCCTCATATACCGCGTTATGTGATTTTAAATTTGTACTGTTTAATTATACTCAGCTAACTCAAGAATTATTTTATCTGGTCCACTAAAATAACACAATCTTTTTTTGCCGTGAATTTGTACATTTGAAAAAAAATGTACTCCTAAATTTTTTAACCTCTGATATTCTTTGTCAATATTTTTTACTTCAAGGGCCACATGTCTAAAGCCTATTCGATTTACTTGGTCGATTTTAGGATCTTTATCCCCAAGTGGATTATAATACTGAATAAGTTCTATATTGATTCTAGCGTTGGGAAAAACTAATTTTGCATATTTTGCCTTGGCGCGTGATAAACCAACTATTTTATCCATCCATTTTCCTTTAAGTATTTCCTCTTTTTCAAGCCTAAAGCCAAGCAAATCAATAAAAATTTTTTTTGATTCTTCTAAATCAGTTACTGATATATTAATATGATCAATTTTTTTAATCATTAAAATAATATAAATTTTATTTCTTTTCCATCTTACTCCCCAAACTTGATCACGTCACCAGTTCCATATTTCTTGGTTTTAAATTCATTGTGAAAACGTACTAATGTGGGAAAATCAACGCAGTGCATTGGGTAAAGTCTTTCGATCTTTTCTGCTTTAAAATATTCAATAGTACCATCTACTGCTTTTTGATCTTCTTCTTCAAATAAATGGAATCCTCCAATAACAGAATATAGCTTTTGACCGGTAACTTCTTTTGCATACTCGCATATATTGCAAATGCCAGAATGCGAACACCCGGTTAAAACTACAACCCCACTTTTAGTCTTAATAGCTAAAGCGGAATCGTCAAGCATTTTGTCGTTCTCGAACATTCCTTTTTCAAAGTCTGTTTTTCTCGGAATTTCACCTAAATAGAAAATACCTGGACTAAATTCGAATGGCTTCTTCGAACGAATAATTTCAAAATCGTTCTTAACTTTTTTACATTCGGATGGAGGTAATTTTTCAAGGATTTGAGGATGAATAATCATCTTCTTTTTTGTTTTGAAATTATGGTATCGAAGCCCACCAGTATGATCCAAATGAAAATGGGATAAAACGACAAAATGCGTATCTTCAAGGTTAATTTTGAGTTTTTTAGCATTACGCCAATAAATATCAGTGCTGCCTGTGTCAAAAAGAATATTAACCCCATTGCTTTGAATAAAAGCAGAAAATCCCCATTCCGATACACATTTATCCCAACCCGCCTCAGATGTTTCGTTTTCACATAATAATGTTATTTTCATACGTCTTCGCTTAATGTTATTGTATATGCGAAATTGCGTTATTTTATAATTATTGTACCAAAATTGCGCAAGTTGGGTGACCCTGAGCGAATGAAATGAATTGAATGGGAAACCGCATATACCGCGTTAGGCGATGTAAGTTTAATTTGCTTTTCCTAAAATCCGTAAAGCTTCAAGAGAAAGTTCTTTTACATTTACAGGCATTTTTACTTTTTCAAGTTCATCTTCCGTGAACCACTTTAAATCGCTAACCTCACCATCCTCTGGATTTAGCCTAAATGTATTTGCGTTTGCATAATATATAAAATCAATATGTTGGTGGAACTCATTTATGTCCTCTAAAATAATATGCACTGGGCGCATAAGCTGCTTTGCATTGCCAAAGTCTATTTTTTTGTCAGCAGAATATAGTTCAACATCAAGACCAGCCTCTTCCTTGATTTCTCTTAAGGCAGCTTCCTGTGGCAACTCATCGCGATCAATGTGTCCACCAACCGGAAGCCAAATACCTAACTTTTTATGCAAATGCAAAAGAACTTTATTTTTATAAATAATTACCGTTGTAGCTGTAAAATGGCGGGTTATTTCCATAATTAAATTAAATTTATTTCATATAGCGTTTCAACATATCCGAAGATAGCTGGATTTATAATTGTATTTTACCAAATCTAGCTATTTTGAGCGAATGCCGAGCCGAGACATCAACCGAATATACTGTATTATGCGCCCCTCCTGAGCTTGTCGAAGGAGAGCGAGAATGCAATGTGGTCAAGTACCCGAACCCAAACCCTCTAAAGTAATCAAAAGTAATGATATAATCCGTGCCATGGAAAGACAAAAAGCATTCCTTGGGTGGAAGTGTAAATTATCGCCAGATGAAGTCCAGCTAGCAAAAGAAGAGTAGGTTGGCTGTTGATTTATTGTACACTTCTATCTAAAATTTGGGTAATTAAGATTAATCAGAATTATGGTGAGCAGTTCGACCTGAGCTCACTGTCGAAGGTCTTTTCGAACCATAAAGAACCATGAAAATTGATGTTTTAACCATTTTTCCGGAAATGTTTGCTGGGCCGTTAGATGCAAGTTTAATTGGCAAGGCTCAAAAAAAAGGCTTAGTACAAATTAAAATTCATGATTTGCGCCGCTGGGCTGAAAACAAATATCAAAGCGTTGATGACCGCCCTTTTGGCGGCGGACCGGGCATGGTGATGCGCCCAGATGTCATTGATCGGGCCATTAAATCCTTAAACCTTAACCGTAAATCAAAAGTAATTTTGCTTACCCCGCAAGGAACTGTTTTTAATCAAAAAAAAGCCCAAAAATTATCAAAGGAAAAACACCTTATTTTTATCTGCGGCCATTATGAAGGCGTAGATGAACGAATAAGAGAACATTTGATTGATGAAGAAATTTCGATTGGCGACTATGTTTTAACCGGCGGCGAACTTCCGGCTATGGTGGTAATTGATACGGTTGTGCGGCTAATACCAAACGTGGTTGGTAAACCGGAATCTTTAGAACAAGAGTCGTTTACTACAAACCGCCTGGATCATCCCCAATACACCCGACCGGCTGATTATAAAGGCTGGCAAGTACCAAAAGTGTTGCTTTCCGGCGATCATCAGCAAATCGCCGAGTGGCGTAAAAAACAAGCTTTAAAAAAAACTAAAGCCCGGCGACCGGATTTACTGCTTAATAATCGCTAAGGCTTCTCTGAAGGTGTGAAATTTAAAACCTAATTCTTTTTCCAGTTTTTTATTGTTAACCGCTAAATATTGCTGGCGCGGCCGGGGATCAGTTTTTAAATATTCCTTATAACTGCCTTTTTTAATCCGGCTTTGATCTAAACCAAAAACTGCCGCCACCTGGGTGGCCAGTTGAAAAGCCGAAAGACTGGTTGAGCCAACACAATGAAAAATTCCTTGAGGTTTTTTAGCTAAAGCCAAATCAAGCGCTTGGGCAATATCATCAATAAAAGTCGGGGTCACCAATACATCATCCCATTGGGGCGGCAAAGTGTTATTTTTAAGTTGAGCAATAACCTTTTTGACTAAATCGGGTTTGGCGGCAAACTTAGCCCGAAAAGGAAAAGCAAGCCGGAAAATAGCATAATTGCTGCCCAATTTTTCCACCTCTTCTTCTGCCCAGGCTTTGGTTTGACCATACCATTCAATTGGTAAACGCGGATCTTTCTCTGTATATGGCGATTTTTTCCGGCCATTAAAAACAAAGTCCGTAGAAATATGGATTAAGTATTTATTGAATTGCCGGCAAGCCTGGACAATATTGCGAGTACCCAAAACATTAACCTGATAAACTAAGCCTTTTTTGTTATCGGTTTCCTGATGGGCTCGACTAACATTAGTAAAAGCCGCCATATGGATTAAAGACTTAGAAGAACTTTTACCAATCAAGTCAAAAACTTGACGGCGATTAGTAATATCAATACCCCGGTCAAGATCTAATAATTCAAAACTGTACTTGTGAGAAAAAAGCTCAACTAAGCGTGAGCCAACTAAACCGGAAAGGCCAGTGCCTAAAAGCGGTATTTTCATAGCCTTCTTTCAGCCATACATTTAAAGCTCGTTATCATATTACACCTTGCTACCATGTTTGAATTTTACATTTTTAATTTTTTTCCGTACCACTCTTTATAATATTGCTGATAATCGCCTGATTTGACCCGCTGCCACCAAGCTTGGTTCTGCTGATACCATTCAACTGTTTTTTGTAAATAAGTATCAAAATCGTGTTCGGGCGCATAACCAAGTTCTTTTTTCGCTTTAGACCAATCAACCGCATATCGGCGATCATGGCCGGGTCGGTCTTTGATCATGACAATCATTGATTCATCTTTGTTCAAAAGCTTGATAATTTTTTTAATCACTTGTAAATTACTAATGTCTTCGGTTAAACCGCCAATACAATAAGTCTCACCCACCCGGCCTTTTTGTAAACAAAGATCAATCGCCCGGCAATGATCATCAACATACAACCAATCACGAACATTTAAACCATCACCATAAAGCGGCATTTTTTTATTGGCTAAAAGATTGGTAATCGCCAAGGCAATTAGTTTTTCCGGAAACTGATAAGGCCCAAAATTATTTGAAGTGTTGGTAATCGTCATCGCTAAACCATAAGTTTTAAAATAGGCACGGACCAAATGGTCAGAGGCGGCCTTACTGGCGGCATAAGGACTATTGGGGGCAAATGAAGTTTGCTCATTGAATTTTTCTTTTGAATCTAAAGCTAAAGAACCAAAAACCTCATCAGTGCTAACATGATGAAAACGTTTGACTTTATTTTTTAACGCTGCCGCCAACAAAACCTGAGTGCCGACAACATTAGTGGTTATAAACTCGGCTGGCTCAAGAATTGAGCGGTCAACATGGGTGTTGTGACAAACTATATTTCCAATGCCGCAAACAAAATTGTGAGTTTTTTCTACTTCTAAATCATAGACCCAACCTTCATAATCAATTTCAGATTTTTTCTTCTGGCTCAACCCATAATGTTGACCGGACAATTGAGTTTTAAACTCCCAACTCTTTTTATAATTTCCACGCTTCGATTCAAAAACTCTAAAATCCTTCCTTAAAAGGCTCAATAAAAGGCTAAGTTGATTAGCAAGCTTGTAGGAAGTCGTTGAATATCTTCCATCTTTTGTGCCATCGCCTTCAAGTAATTTTTTCCAAAAAAACTGCCTCTTTTCTACTGTTAAGTCAAAAATCCAATTGGGGAAATATTTCTGATCACAATATTTCCCACAATTTTTTATTAAATAGTTAAAGAATTTCTTATTGGATACTTGTAGAGCATAGACTAATTTATAGGATTGCTTTTTATGTCTAATAATACAGTAGTTAAACCCAAATTCTGCTTTTATTGCTCTACCTAAACTCTCAAGCCATTTTTTGTTTCCCTGACTAATTTCTACAATATAACCCCCATTGGCTTTATTGAAAGTTGCATTTCCTTCTGTAATATAAGCGGCTAAAATCTTCAGAAGATCTTTGCTGGTTTTTTTGTGTTTTTTCCTCACTTCATTGACTTCTCTCACAACTAATAATTCTGGGTTTGACCTAGGATTAGTTAACTCAAGGTTTGCCGAGTAAATGGAATGGTTTGGAGTTGCTTCTATAACGCCCCATTTTTGTTTTAATTTAATAATTTTACCTTTATACCAATGTCGAGTAATCGCTTTAATTGGCATCCATTGACCACCATTAAGAAAACTTAATGCCTTAGTTTGTCTTCCTTTCAAAAAAATAATTTCTCCTTTGTCGGTTTTTCGGGGTTTATTATTTTTCGATTGCTCAATCCACAATCCAGCAAAAGTAACCATTCTCGTTCCTATACGAGGAGTTGATTGAATTGGAATATAAATATTTTCAGGAATGCTTTCAGCCGCAAAATGAATAACAATCTCAACGTCACTCATTACTTGATTAACCAGCTTGGAATCGCAAATATCACCCCTAACAAAAGAGTATTGAGGGTTATTCTCAAGCGCCTTAAGGTTCTCTAAATTACCGGCATAAGTCAATTTGTCTAAATTAATTAATTGATCCTCAGGATGATTACTTAACCAATAATGAATAAAGTTAGCGCCAATAAAACCGGCTCCACCAGTGACTAATAACTTCACTTAATTTCTCCTTTCAAATACTGCTCATATATTTTACCAATGTTGATCCTTTTTTTAAGGGTTAAAACTTCTTCCGCTTCTTTACCAACCTCCCGAAGCGCCGCCGCCGCCAGAACTACCGCCGCTAAAACCACCAAAACCACCACTACTGGTGTTACTGTGTTTGGAAGAAAATCCACCCCAACTTGATCGCCAGGAAGTTGATTTACCGGCCTTTTTAAGCTTTTTATAGTTTTGAGAAAATAACCAATCTAAAAACAAACCCGTTAAAATAAAAATAATTATCATGAAAAAACTTGAGCCGGCCATTACCCGATAAGCCAAACCTAAAAATCCTCCCACCACACCACCGGCATAAAAACTTTTACTTCGGGACAAAAAAGCGAACACGTAAATAAACAAACAAACCAATAAAATAAATCCTGCAGGCCAAGTGGCGCCTGCTTGATACACTGAATCAAGCACTTTCCCGGAGCCAGTTTCCAAACGCGCAATTAAAGCTTCAACTGCTAAAAGTACGCCTTGTTCATAATTATCCTGTTTAAACGCCGACGCCATCTCATCTCTGATAATGCGGCCGGCAACAGCATCATTAATCACTGATTCCAGACCATAACCAACTTCAATTTTGATTTTCCGATCTTCTTTAGCAATTAAAAGCAAAATACCATTATCTTTATCTTTTTGACCAATACCCCACTGCTCAAAAATCTCTACGGCCGCGTTTTCAACTGTGTCTTCTTCTAAAGAAACAATCGTAGCAATGGCAATTTCTATTGAAGTTTGAGCCTTAAAATCAACTAATTTAACTTCCAGCTGTTGAATAAATTCCGGAGTAAATAACTGAGCAAAATCATTAACATGCCCCTGAGGTTGAGGCCAAACCTTAGCCTGTACCCTAAATGGAGTAATCCACAACAACAAAAAGGCTATTAATAAAGCCAGTAAAAGCTTTTTCATTAATCTCCAAAATTAACTTCAGGCGCTTGTTCAGCGGCTTCAACCGCCTCAAAATAGGCTTTGGGACTAAATCCAAAAAGCCTGGCAATTAAATTAGTGGGAAACTGTTTAATGTTGGTGTTGTAAGTCCGGACCAAATCATTAAAGCGTTTTCTTTCTACACTAACCCGGTTTTCGGTTCCGGCTAATTCGTCCATTAAACCCATAGTTGCTTGATCAGACTTAATATCAGGATAGTTTTCAACAATAACCAAGAGTCGAGCCAAAGCCGATTCTACTTGTCCGGCTGCTTGAGCCTTGGCATCAACTGTAGTTGCGCCGGAATAACGGGTTCGGGCTTCAGCAATATCACCAAAAACTGTTTGTTCCTGATCAAACAAACCCTTAACTGAATTAACTAAATTGGGAATTAAATCAAAGCGGCGCTGATATTGAGTTTCCACTTGAGCCCATTGAGCTTCAACCGCTTGGTTTTGCTGAACCAAATTGTTATAAGTACCGACTAAAGAAAAACCAATAAAAACGGCCACGGCTAAAATAATTAATAAGGTTTTTTTCATAATCCTTCACCCCCTTTTAAAGACACTAAGCATAACGATCAGCTACGCAAGTGGCACCATAAGAGTCGGGTTTAGTTTTGGCCGTAAATCCATTGCCGGTCACCATGCCTACTACCTCTTTAATCATATCACGCGTTTCACCATGCTGGCCAACATCAATATGAATCTCCAGCTCATAGTTATTCTTACCATTAAGTCGTTTAGTCAAAAGCGGCATAAATTTTTCCGCTAAAGCTAAAGAGGCTAAAGTTTCAGCATAAATCTTATTTCGCAAGCTGGGAAAGCCATTTTGTTGTTCCTTATGCCAAAAATAACGACCGCCACAGCCTTTTTTATGAATTACAATAGCACAAACCAAATCAGCCATTTTTTTACCTTTGAGCCGTCGGTCTTGAGAATCAGAACCAATCACCAAGCGGTAAAGCGCCTCCGGATCAGCTTCCAAAATCTCGGCTACCTCATTGACTGTTTTTGTCAATGACAACTTACCTTTGGTTGGATTATTTAAATAATAAACTTTCATAAAGATTTATTATACTACAGAAATAAAGTCATCAACCGTGCGGCTCAAAGTCACCTTGTCCAATCTTATCTATACCCAACTTAGCAAGCAAGCTAATCCCTCCAACCACGCCTACTGTCACTATGCTTTTTGCAGGATTATCAAGTGTATTTGCAAGATTTAACATAAATAATCCGACTGATACACCAAATAAAATCTTTGAATTTTTACCAAGAAAGCGTTCCGGAAAATAACCGTGTTGAGCAGCACGGTAACTCAAAATTCCCCCTAAAACAAAAGTAAGCGTAGGAACAGGGTATTCAATTGCATGAGGAATTAAAATAGAGGCCAACAAGCCTATATCGGCCAACCTGTCAAAAGTGTGGCCCTTTTCAGAGCTGACTTCCAGCGCTCTCGCTATAGGTCCATCTATTATATCAGTTCCGGCAGCAACACCATAATAGAACATCGCCAATTCCGGATCACCATAAAACCAATTATATAAGGCAAGACCTGCCAGAACCGGACGGACACCGGTAATTATTTGAGGGGTTAGTGTTTTAAAATATTCATTCAACATTATAGCCCTAATTATATCACTATGGGGTTATTTGTCCAAAACCAGCTTAAGAAGTAAAACTTTCAACCGTATAAATCAGAAGTTTAGCGTTTGCTTGTTTCCAGGCATCAGGCGGCAACCAAGCTTTGTGGCTAAGTTGGGCTAAAAACTGGGTTTTGTCAGGAAGCTGCTGCCACACCTGGGGTAAAAAAGTGGCTGACCGGCCTTGAGCGCGCAAAATCACTCCATGGACATGGGGTTTTATTTGAGCCAGTTTTTCCTCAGGAGTTTTGGCGCTAATTTCTTTTGGCGCAGAAAGCAGGGAAATTTCCAACTTTAATTGACTTAATTCCCCTTCTGTTAATGAGGGAAAACGCGGGTCTTCAAAAGCGGCTGCCTGAGCATTGTCATAAATATCCTGATAAAGCGGCTGGATTGCCCTAACATGACCAATACAGCCGCGTAACTTTTCCTGAACATATATAGTAACAAAGCTTGCGCCTTTGGTTTTAAACGAGGCAAAAGCAACTTTTTCAGGCGGAGGACAAACAGATTTCTCCTCAAACCTGTCTTTAATTGCCTGAACGGCCAGTTTAATTAAAAAGTTTTTCTCTTGTTTATTCAAAAAAGCCATAACAACCATAACCAACAACCCGGGTTTTGTCGCCAAAGGCACCGGAATTTTTATAGTCTAAAAGTTTAGCTTGCCAACCTTTTTGCTGAGCCAATTTAATCAAGGTTAAAATTGCCCCTAAGCCACAGGCTTCAATCTTACCTGCTCGATCAAAATCAAGTTGAGGAATTACTTGATTGGCCAAACTGTCAATCGCCACTGCTTGATCATAGTTATGATAATGAGATAAATCCGAACTCACAATAATAAATCTAATTTGATTAATTAAATTAGATAAAATATCTACTAATTGAGCATTAAAATGATTCAACAGTAGGGGAATTATTCTAAATTCTTCTAGGCTTTGTTGCAAAAATGGCAACTGGACTTCAAGCGAATGCTCATCAAGATGCGCTTGATCAAAAACATCAAATTCTGTCAGGTTTTTAGCTTTTACCTGACCTAAAGGTGTTTGCCAAGCAGTAAAACTGGCTCCAACCGGCTGGTTAAGAGAATGATGATGAGAAGAACCCAATAGCAAAATCTCAGGTTTTTTAAGCCGGGCTTTTTTAAGCAGCTTATAACCCACCGCCGCCACCGGACCAGAAAAAACATAGCCGGCATGGGGCACAATTAGCGCCCGGAGCTTACCGGATATTTTAATGCTTGGCGCCGCCTGAAGAAAAGCATTGACTTGCTCTTTAAGCCTCTCTGGTTCAGCCGGATAAAACTGACCAGCCACTGCCGGTAATCTAATTTTTGTCATTTTTTTCACTTTCAGTCCAAATACCTAGAATTTTTGTCCCGCATTTTTTACACTTACTAGTTTTAGTGTCCAAATTAATAATTTTAGGCTGCCAAGCCAATCTTTTTATTAATAAAGACTTACATTGAGGACAAAAAGTATTCCCTTGAGTATAATTATCATGCGGTGCCCAAATATAAATATGTTTTAAGCCTTGTTGCCGGCCAATTTCAGCTGTTTTTTTCAACTGTTCCACTGAAGTAAAAGGTAATTTTCGAAATTCTTGATCCGGCACCAGAAAAGGATCATATTGAGACAAATGCCAAGGAATTTGAGGATCTAATTTATCCCCAATCCACTGAGTCATTTTTTTTATCTCTTTTTCATTGTCATTAATTGTTGGAATCAAAAGCGTGGTTAACTCCAGAAAAATGCCTTTTTGATAAGCATACGCTGTGTTGGCCAAAATCTGGCCCCAAAAAGCGCCCATTTTAGCATAAGTTTTAGGGGAAAAACCTTTAAAATCAATGTTGGCCGCGTCAATAACCGGCGCCAAACGATCAATGGTTTTTTTACTCCACGAGCCATTAGTGACAAAAACAGTCAACAAGCCGGCTTTTTTAGCTAATTTAGCAACATTATAAACAAATTCTGACCAAATAGTTGGCTCATTGTAAGTAAAAGCAATTCCCGGCGCTTGGCTTTCTTGAACAGCGGCAATCACTTCTTCAGGCGTAACTAATTTGGCCGGATTTTTACCTTGATTTAGTTGCTCTAAAATACTGGTGGCTGGCTCACCCCAGGAACAATGAACATTTAAACACTGTTTACAGCGATAGTTACAGCCATAAGAGCCAAGAGAGAGTACTGAAACACCGGGAAAAACATGGTAAAGCGGTTTTTTCTCAATTGGATCAAGTTGATAATGGGTAATCGCTCCATAAAGCAAATCATAGAGCTGACCGGCTTGATTTTTTTTGGACAGACAAAAACCGACTCCGCCATCGCTAATCAAACAATGACGTTGACAAACCTGACACTGAATCTGTTTTTTGGAAAGTTTTTTAAAAAACCTAATCGCTTTCACCAATTATATTGTAGCATAAATCACTCAACAAGCTACTTTTTCAATGCCTCGACAATCGCCTGGCCAAAAACAGTAGCTGCTGCTGGCCCAACAGCAGTGATAATCTGACCATCAACAGTTACCGGTTCGCCCGTATAAGTTATTCCCTGACTGGCAAGCTTAGCTTTTTCTGAAGCCCAAGCAGTTACTCTTTTCCCTTTAAGCAGACCGGCATTAGCCAAAATTGAAGGCGCAATACAGATCGCGCCAACCACCTTGCCTAACCCAGACGCTTTTTGGACTAAAGCCAAAGCTTGAGGATGAGTAAAATAAATACTGCTGCCACTGCCGCCCACAAAGATTACTGCTTGATAATCATTAAGATTAACTTCTGCAAGATCGCGGTCAACCTCTATTTCACCGCCAAGCATTCCAGTGGCTCGAACGACTTTATCTGAGGCAATTACCACTGAAATTCCGGCATCTTCTAAAACCTGTTTTGGTTCAAACAGTTCTTCATCGCGAAAGTTTTTTGGCGCCACTATCATTAAAACTTTTTTAGCCGGCATTGGTTACCCTTTTCTAAGGTCTAATTCTGTAAGGTTTTAAAACAGTCGTGCCGTTTTTAAGAACTGAAGTAATACTCAAACGCATGTTGGTTATATTCTGATGATAATGACAGACTCCACTCGAGCAAGTCCCAAAAAGCAGAGTTTTCGTACCGGTGTCATTAGAAATGACTGAACCGCCGGCCCCCTGGGAAATCCCATTAGCATCATAAACCAACTGATAGCTGCCGGATTCCAAATTATCAAAACCGGAAAAGTCAATTAATAATGCCCGGCGGTCAGGCCGAAAACGAACATGGGCTTTTACGCCCCGAGAAGCCCCA
This sequence comes from Patescibacteria group bacterium, assembly GCA_018813815.1. Taxonomy (GTDB): domain Bacteria; phylum Patescibacteriota; class Microgenomatia; order UBA1400; family JAHJAY01; genus JAHJAY01. The sequence goes on from JAHJAY010000011.1 coordinate 15,232, forward strand.
AAATTAACTGAACCGCCGCCGGCTTCGCTTTTCTTCCGAACGCGCTTTTTAGCTGCTTCGACCGGCGCAGCCATAATTAAAAACCCTGCAAAAACTAATAACATGATTCCGACTTTAATTCTCATTAAACTCATTGTATCATGTCTTTAAATGATTCAAAAATATAAAAAATTTCTGCTGGCAGGCTGTTTAATTTTACTGGCAGCCGGAATCGGCTACCTGGTTTTTAAACCAGAAAAAAACCAGCTGATTAAACCAATCGGTCAGCAAGAAAAAACTGCTCCCAAAAAGTTTACCTTTGAGCTGATTGACTGGGAAGATCCGGCCGGCTTTGCTTTTTCTTATCCCCAACAATTAAAACTTGATCCCCATGAAGAAGATAAGATTAACTATTCCCATCTGGAACTTAGCAGCGATCAATACCCTGGTCGAATCATTATTATGGTTAATGATGCCAAATACCCTACAATTGAAGACTGGCTGGCTAATGAGCCAACTGTCCAAAACGGCAATGCCCTGGACACTCAAGTGGCTGAAGTTACCGCCAAACGGATTGCTTTGCCTGAGGGTCAAGAAATTACGGCTTTTATTGATTTGGATCAGGTAATTTATCTGATTCAAAAAGAGGCGGCAGACGAAATAGAGTTTTGGGGGGCGGTTTATAAAGCAATTCTTGATTCTTTTAAATTAACTCCTTTAGAAGGTGAAAGCGAAGCTGAATTTACCGATTGGCTCCAGGGCTTTGACACCTCTCAGGCCGATGTGGTTGAATCAGTGGAGATTATTGAGTAATTTTAACGATATAACTGACCGTGTGTCCCAATAGCTTCAAAAATAACAATATCTTTGAACTGAAAATATAATGCTCGCCAATCGCCAGTAATATTAATGCTTCTGTAACCCTTTAGTTTCCCGCTAAGTTTATGGTTGTTGAGAACGTGATTATAGGAATCTTTAAGAAAGAGGTTGCGTCTGTTTTTAAAAGCTTGCCTTATTTTTTTAGGCGTTTTAGCATATTGTTTTTTAAACGCCTTACTGTATTTGATTTTCATACTTGGCTTTTGGATTATCCAGCCACTCATCCGCGTCTTTTGCATTGTCAAAAGCAGGAGAGACAAAACCCTTTTTAATGTCCTTCTTAGATTCCTCTAGGGTTTTAAGCAAATAATCTGTTGGTTGTTCAGTTATGCTGAAAGATACGCTTTTGGTTCGAATTAGCTGCCTTAAGTAACCATTAATCACTGCACTTAAACTTAAACCCAGCTTTTCAGCAATTTTTTGGGCTTTATCTTTAATCGCTGCGTCAGTTCGTATATTGATAACTGCTGCGTTGGCCATAGTATTGATACTGTATATACGTTGTGGGTTGATGTCAAGTAGTAATAATAATTTATTTATCTACGCGCTGACAGACCGGCTCGGAATAAGCACAACCAGGACAAATTAGTCTCATCTTGCATTGAACACAAGTTTTTTTATCACTGCTTTTTGTTCTTTGTAAAATAATACTTCTTACCTGTTATTTTATCAGGCAATAGGCTTGTTTTTGCATACATCTCATAACCCCTACTGTAACCCAAGTCTTTCATTAGCTTGGTTGGAGCATTACGCAGATTAAGCGGGATGGGCAGGTTGCCGTATTTTTTTACATCATCTAAAGCTTTAAAATAGGCATTATAAGCTGACCGGTCTTTGGGTGCTTTCGCTAAATAAACCGTAGCCGTAGCCAAATTAATCTGGGCTTCAGGAAAGCCAACAGTATGAACAGCTTGAAAAGTTTCATTTGCCACTACAAGCGCAGTTGGCAAAGCAATACCAATATCTTCCGAGGCAAAAATAATCATCCGACGGGCAATAAACTTAGGATCTTCACCTGCCTCAACCATCCGGGCTAAATAATAAAGGGCGGCATCAACATCAGACGCACGCAAACTTTTAATATAAGCAGAAATCGTGTCATAATGCTGATCGCCTGCCCGATCATAAAGCAAATTCTTTTTTTGGAGCGCCCGGGTTAAAAGCTCAACCGTAATTTTTTTATTGCCTGGTTTAAAAACTTGAGCCACAACTTCAATTGCATTTAGAGCAATTCGGGCATCACCATCACTGAATTGGGCCAGAAGATTTAAAGGTTTAACAGTCATGGTAAAACCCAGCTCTTTGAGGCCGCGTTTAATGATCTGTTTTATCTCTTCCGGAGATAATGGTTTAAGCACAAAAACCCGGCTGCGGGATAAAAGCGGTGAAATCACTTCAAATGATGGATTTTCAGTAGTAGCGCCAATAAAAACAATTGTGCCATCTTCAACATAGGGCAATAAAAAATCCTGCTGGGCTTTATTAAAACGATGAAGCTCATCTAAAAACACAACCGCTCCCTTGGCAGCCAAACCTTTTTTTATTGGCTCAACAATCCCCCTTAAATCAGCTTTACCTGCAGAAACAGCCGACAAACCGTAAAATTGACGCTTGACTGAATCTGCAATTAACCGGGCTAAGGTAGTTTTGCCACAACCCGGCGGTCCCCAAAAAATCATAGAAAAAGGTTGTTTTTGCTTTATCGCCAACCTAATTGGAGCGCCAACACCAACTAAGTGCATCTGCCCAATAAATTCAGCTAGGTTTTTCGGTCGAATTTTATCTGCTAAAGGAATCATAGGATCAATTTCTAATTTTCTTATTAAATATCGATGAACTAATAAATAGAGCTAATAATGCGCCCAAGGTGTCAAAAGCAACATCACCCCACCAGGCTTCACGTCCAAAAACAAAAGACTGATGAAATTCATCAGATATGGCATAAATAACACTAAAAAGTAAAGGCATAAACCAGTTTTTCTTCTCTCTGGCTGAGTTAATCGCCCGAAAAATCAGCCAGCAAAGAACAGCGTATTCAACAATGTGGGCTAAGTTTTTTATCCACCAGTCCTGCCAATAAGTTTGACCAATTGAAGGTATGGGCGCTGAAGAAAGCTGAAAAATCAAGCCGCACCAAAAAATCACCGGCCCCCAAAGTAAAATAAACTGAATCAACTTTTTCATAAACATAGTATAGCAAATTGGGCTAATCACTTCCTGGATCGGAAAAATGGCCAGGCGGCAAAGGCAATTAAACCCAAACCAACAACAGCTATTGTTATAGGTAAAACAACATTATTGGGTTTAGTTTCAGATCTGCCTGATTCAGGCGTAGGCGTGGCTTGATAAAAATCCTCTTCACCCAAAACTAATCCGGAATTTTCTTATTCTTCGGTTTCTGTTGGCGTTGGAGTTGGGGTTTTAATGGATATTGGCGTTGCTTGCCCGCCTAACTGCGAAGCTGTTGGCGTGGGTGTCGGTGTAGGGGTCGGAATTGACGTCGCAGTTGGTATTGGGGTAGGCATTTGAGTTGGCTCCGGCTCTTCTGTTGGTGTAGGAGTTGGAGTATTTGTTGGAGTCGGCAATACACATTGATTAGCTAAACCCGGCGTAATCTCACTGCAAACCCCCCAAGCGTCACCATCTGGAAAACGACCTAAAGAAATATCATCGCCCGGATTAGAAAAATATCCATGTTCATCAATTACTTGTTTATCACTGTTAATTAAAAACACCGTGTCTGTACTTTTGTTAAGCCGGCTGCCAACCTCAAAAACCTTAAAACCATAAGCGCTTATAGTTGCTTCATTAATATCCAGCATATTGCTTGCAGTTTCATCATCAAGAACCCAACCATTAAGATTAACTTCCTGATCAGTCGTGTTGTATAACTCAACCCAATCTGAGCTATCAGTTGGGTTGGGTAAATATTCATTAATCACTACTTGCGCCGAACAAGCGGGAGGAAAAATAAAAATAATTAAAAATAAAAAAGGGTTAAAAAGTTTAACAAATTGGACAGGCACCAAATTTACAAATAATTAATATGTAAATAATAAGTATCAATGTCAGAATCCCCATGGTCAACCTTAACATAACGCAAAGTGCCGCCACCGCAGCTGATACTGCCGCGATAAAGCACGCCGGGCTTAACTGATTTAACTTGCAAATCATCAGAAACCATATCCAAACCAGTATGGGGTCCGCCTCTATAGGCGCCAGTTTTAGCATAACCAGTCATTCCATATCCCTGAGTTATTCTTGGTTTACCATTAATTGGCCAATTCCAGGAACCGGTAAAAGAAAAAGTGCTGTCACAATCAGGCCACCAACCGCAAAGATCCCAATCAACATCTTTTGACTGTAAATAATTAGCCGGGTTGCTACGAGTGTTATTAACCGCCACCTCAAAATGCAAATGAGTTCCACGCGAACAAGGAGAAATTCCGGAAATAATTGAGGCAATTTGTTCGCCTTCTCCAATTCCTCCCACCTCAATTTCAGTTCCTTGTCCGGCCATAATTGCCTGAATAGCTGAATACTCTGCTCGGGCCTTAGCTAATAGTTGTTGAAATTGCTGTTCATCATTTTTAGTAGTCGCCAAAAGCCCTTGTTTTGAACTCTGCTGTTGAGCCAGAGTAGCTTTTTGCCCGGCCAGTTTTTTTATTAAGGCTTCTTGCTCTGCCTGCTTAGTTTCTTTTAAATCTTTTTGCGCATCATAATTTATCCGCGCCTGCTCCATTTCCAACAACAACTGCTTATCCTGCTGTTCAGCCACATACATATACTTAAGGTGGGCAGGTGATAATTTAGAGGAAAGTAAATAATAAAACGGCTTTATTTGATAACGTTTATAGCTGGAAATTATCCGTTGTTTTAAACGCTGGGCGGTCTGATTCAAAGAAACATTAAGACCATAAATCCTAAAAGAAAGTTCGTTAACTTCATCTTTTAAAACCTCAATATCTATCTCGGTCTTAGCAATTTCAGTTTCAGTCAGTTTGATTTTGCTGTTTAAGTAAGAAATTGTTGAAGCCAGGGTTTGCGCTTGACCCTGAAGTTCATTAATCTTGCTTTGGTATTCATCAATCTTGTCCTGCCAACAACCGGAATTATTACCGCAATCCTGAGCATGCAAGACTCGGGTATAACTACTAAAAAACACCAAACAAAAAAGCAGGTTTAGAAGAAAAAGTTTTCTTTTCATTTTTCCGATTAAACTTTCAAAAACCGGCGAGTGGCCAGCAGTGTGGCTAAGCCGCCAACCAACGCTCCGAAAATAAGCTGGGCGGCCAAAATCCCTGCCATGACTGTCACCGGCACAGGCAGTAAAGCCACTTCAGTCAGCCAAAGCGATAAAAACGGCGTGGCGTAAAGAAGCGCTAAATAAACTATACCCCAAGCAATAAAAGCGCTAATAGCGCCATAAAACATGCCTTCAAACACAAACGGCCAGCGAATAAACCAATTAGAAGCACCCAATAAACGCATAATTTCAATTTCAGGTTTACGATGAAGAATTTTTAAACTGGTAACCACGCCGATAACTAAAATTGACTGCAGTGCAAGATAAGCAATCAGGCTCAAACCAAAAATACGGATGTTTCTTACCCACCGAGACAATGATTCAATAATATCTTCATAAAAAGCAATGTCTGTAATCCCCGGCTGTCTTTCTAAAACAACTTTGAGGTTATTTAAACCATCAATAGTTTTAGCAGAAACTTCAATTGAGGGCGGCAGAATTTTATAATTAACCAACTCTAAAAGCAAAGGGTCATCTTGGTTTTTTTCCCGGTAAATTGCCTCAGCTTCGTGAGTGGAAACATATTTAAAATCAGCCAATTTGCCGGTTTGGTTAAGCTGGTTCTTTATTTCAGCAATCTCGCTTTCTTCCAAATCAATGCCACTGGCAAAAAAAGCAATTACCTGAGGAGCATTTTCAAAATGCTGGAGAATTTTAACTGATCCTAAGGAAATCAAAGTAAGGGCCGTACTGGCAATAAAAGTCAACATCAACACCATTATGGCGGCAATCGCCTGATACGGCGTTCGCCTAATTTGCTGCCAAGAACTGGTAATTCTTTTATTCATTTTTCCGACAAACTATCAGTAACTTTACCTTTTTTTAACTCAATCACTCGTTGAGGAAAACCGGCAACAATTTCCCGGTCATGGGTGGCCATAATTACAGTTGTTCCTTGATCATTAATTTTTTTCAAAAGTTTAACAATCTGCCAACTGATTCCTGCATCAAGGTTGCCGGTTGGTTCATCGGCAAAAACCAACTCCGGTCCAGCTACAATTGCACGGGCAATCACTACTCTTTGCAGTTCGCCGCCGGACAATTGGGCAGGAAAAAAATTCATCCTGTTTTTTAGGCCGACTAAGGCCAATACCTTAGCTGCCTCACTTTTAATCTTATCCCGCTCCAAACCATTGATTTCCAAAGGCAGGGCCGTATTTTCAAATACTGTCCGCTCAGTTAAAAGTTTGTAATCTTGAAACACCGAACCGATTTTCCGGCGCAACTGAGGAATTTCTTTGGCCGGTAACTGACTTAAATCTTGATCTAAAAAAGTTATTTTACCTGAATCAGGCACAATTTCTTTAAGCAATAATCTTAAAATTGTCGTTTTCCCTGCTCCGGAAGGGCCGACCAAAAAAACAAACTCGCCTTTTTTAATCGTAAAATCTGCCTGGTTAAGGGCAGTGGTCTGACCAAAATTTTTACTGACTTTATCAAATTTGATCATACTTCGATTTCACTCAGTATAAATTATTCCAAAACTTCTAATTTACCGACATCCATTAACCAGCCGGCTTTTTGGGCAGAAAAAGTTTCCCCCCAGACTTTAACTTGACGATCAAGGTATTCATTAAGGTTAATCGCCGATGAAGTGAGATACACACTTTTAGAGTCTCCGCCGGGCCTTTCCAAATGATGAGAACCCTCACCATCAATACCGCCGGACACCAATTTACCTTCTGCCTCATCTTTAAAAGTTTTTGCATCACTCAAACCAACTATAGTGCCCTTTTTAATCTTTTCAGTTGAACCGCCAATGCCGGCCGGCATTGTCCCTGATTGAGTTTTTTGCGAAAGCAAATAGCCGGTTAAAATCCCCAGTCCGGCAACAAAAACGGCCATTAACAACGAAGCCATTTTAGTTTGCTTTTTTGGTTTTTCTAAAGATTTAACCAGTTTCTCTGGTTGATCAACAAGTTTAACTTGAGCCGTTTGGCTGGAATTTTCTGGCATAATTACCTCCTAATTCATCATAGCAAAATTAAACCAACAAAGACAACTCAGCTTCAATAAAACCTTCCAGATTGCCATCAAGCACCGAATCGGGATTTTTTTCTTCATAATTGGTGCGTAAATCTTTAACTAATTTATAAGGATGAAGTACATAAGAACGAATTTGTGTTCCCCAACTGGCTGAATGATGACTGCCTTTAAGCTGATTAATTTCCGCTTGTTTGGCTTGCTGACGCTGCTGCCATAATTTGGCTTTTAAAAGCTGCTCGGCAATTTTACGGTTTTGTTCCTGATATCGCTGAGTTTGACATTCAACCACTAAACCGCTGGGTTTGTGTTTTAAACGAACTGCAGTACTGACTTTTTGAACATTTTGTCCTCCTTGCGAAGAAGAACGACAAAACTGAACCTCTAAATCTTTGGGGTCTAGCTCAACTTCTTTAACTTCGCTTAAAACCGGAAGAACTTCAACTAAAGAAAAGGAGGTTTGACGCAAGCTATCCGCATTAAAGGGTGACTGACGAACTAAACGATGAGTACCGGATTCACGGCGGAGATAACCATAAGCAAACGGACCTTTGACTTGAAAAGTAATGCTTTTTAAACCCGCTTCTTCACCGCGCGATTCACTAATTAATATCCACTTCCAGCCGCGTTGCTCCACATAGCGGCTATACATCCGGAACAACATCTCGGTCCAGTCCATGGCTTCAGTGCCGCCTTGGCCGGCATGAAGAGAAATAATCGCTTCATTTTGGTCATGGGCTCCGTTTAAATAAGTTGCTATTTCAAGCTTTCTAAGCTCTTTTTCGATTTTCCCCTGTTCTTGGAGTAAAAACGACTGGTCTTGTTTTTCAGCGATATCAACCAATTCAAGCGCCTGCTGGAGCTGGCTTTCCAGGCGGGCGGCTTGATCAATCACATCTTTAAAGCCGCCTAATTTTTGCAAAACTTGCTGAGCGCTTTCATTATCCTGCCAAAAATCCGTCTGGCTGGTTTTGGCTTCTAATTCAATTACTTCTTTTTTCTTTTGCTCCAGGTTAAGCTTTTTGGCAATTGCCGCTAAACGCTGTTGTTGTTCATGGAATACTTCCTTAAGATCAGCCATAAATTGATTTTACCATAGAAAAAGAGGGAAGATTTTCCCTGAAAATGGAATTTATTCCTGGAGCCAGTATTCACAAATTTGGTGCTGGATCTTTTTAACCTCGCGCTGGGGAAAAGAACGCAAATCATCTTGCACTGTGTCAATGATCTTTTCTACCTGAGCGCTTGAGCCTTGACTGCTTGGCTGAGCAGAATCCGACTTTTCTCCTAAAACAGCTTGCAATTGTTCGCCGGCTTTAGTGCCGAACACATTACCGACTTGAACCGCTAATTGTTTTAAAGAATCGGGAGAAAACTTTTCTTTTAAAGCGCTAAAATTAAAACCATAAGTAACATAAAGGCCCCACATGCCAAAAAGGAAAAGCGCCAAACGAAAAAGCCGCTTGGGTCGGGTGTATTTTCTTAGCAAACCAATTAAACTCACGCTAAAATCATTTTACTGGAAAATCGGATTTTATTCCATGGTATCATGGGTTTATGACAGACAATGTTCTTAAAGTAACCAATCTAACCAAAATTTTTACCAGCTGGTCGCTCAAAAAGCTCAAACCCATTAAAACCAGCTTTACGGCTGTTGATCAGCTGTGTTTTGAAATCAATGAGGGTGAAATTATTGGTCTTTTGGGTCCAAATGGTGCCGGTAAAACCACTACCGCTCAAATGTTGATCGGCTGTCTAACGCCAACCAAGGGAAAAATCAGTTATTTTAATCAACCTTTTTTAAACCGCGATCCAGCCATCATGCAAAAACTTAATTTTGCTTCAGCCTATTCAGACCTGCCGCGCCGGATGACAGTTGAAGAAAACCTGGATGTTTTTGCCCGGCTATATCAAGTACCAAACCGGAAAAAACGCATTCAGGAATTATTAACCACGTTTGAAGTGGCTGATTTAATCAAAAAGCCCGTTGCCTCTCTTTCCTCCGGTCAAAAAACCCGGGTAATTCTGGCTAAAGCATTTATTAATTATCCCCGTCTATTGTTGTTAGACGAACCGACTGCCAGTTTAGACCCAGAAATTGCCGTTAAAGTCAGACAATTTTTAATCAAACAGCGCGATGAATACGGCGTTGCCATGCTCTTTACTTCCCACAATATGAAAGAAGTGGAAGATATCTGCGACCGGATTATTTTCTTAAACCATGGCCGCAAAATTGCTGAGGACACACCCACCGGCTTAGCTAAAAGAATCAAAAAAATCAAATTAAAAATTTTAGTAGTTGCGAATCAAGACAAAGCCGAAACCTATCTTACCCATAAAAACGCCCGCTTTTATTGGAAAAAAAATCATTTGACTATTAATACCAGTGATCAACAATTGCCAAAAATTATCTATCGTCTGTCTGAACAAGGGGTGCGCTATAAAAATATTGAAGTCATTCGACCATCTTTAGAAGATTTTTTCCTTAAAATTGCTAAGGAGGCTAAACAATGAATTGGCAGCGCACTTGGGCAATCACCCTCCGCCATCTTTATAATTTCAAACATAGTCTTGATCGCCTGGCTGACGGCGTCTATTGGCCGGCAATTGATATTATTATCTGGGGCTTAACCAGTCAATATATTCAAAACTCCACCCAACAATTGCCCCATATTGCTCTAATACTGTTAACCGCGCTTATCTTTTGGCAAACAGTTTGGCGCACCCAACATGATGTTACCATCAGCCTCTTAGATGAACTTTGGAACAAAAACCTTTTAAATTTATTTTCTTCGCCCGTAACTCTAAAAGAATGGCTTGCCGGAATATTTTTTTTAGGTGTGGTTAAAATGATAGGCACTATTGTTTTTGCCATTTTATTAACCTGGGTGCTTTACACCATTAACATTATTAGTTTTGGCTGGACACTAATTCCTTTTTTTGCCAACCTGATAATTGTCGGCTGGTGGATTGGCTTAATTACTTCAGGTTTTATTTTTCTTCATGGCACCCGGATTCAAACGATCGCCTGGGGAAGCACAGCCCTGTTATTGCCATTTTCAGCTGTTTATTATCCGGTTTCCTCTTTACCAAATTGGGCCCAAACAATTGCCAAAGCTTTACCGACCAGCTATATGTTCGAAGGCATGCGGGAAATAGTGGCTCAAAACCAATTTCCTATGGCAAAATTGTTAATCAGTTTTAGTTTAAATATTGTCTACTTTATTCTGGCTTTATATTTTCTCCGTTTTTGTTTTAATAAAAGCAAAGAAAAAGGCTTTGCCCGCTTAGAATGAAACAAGCATATTTAATTTTGCTGGTAATTTTTTTATTCGCCCTGATTTTTCATTTACTGCCGATTTTTTATTCAGATATTTCTTTTAATTATGATACTGCTGCCAGCTGGTTGGAAGTAAGAGATATGGTAATGCTGACAAAACCGCGGCTGGTTGGCGGCGAAGGCGGCATTAAGGGGATTTTTTTCGGCCCAACTTGGCATTATATTCTCGCCGGATTGTTTTTTGTTTTTAACGGCGATCCCCGAGCCGGCGCTTTAGCTTCAGCCCTAATTAACCTCAGCTGTATTCCGTTGGCTTGGTTAATTGGCAAACAAATTAATCAGTTGACCGGTATTTTAGCCGCGTTCTTTTTTGCTTTAGCGCCCATAATGATCGGTTCTTCTTCTTATCAATTTGTGGTTAATGCTTTTCCCTTTATTAATCTGATGGCTCTCTGGCTGCTAAACTATCAAAATAAGAAGTGGACATTAATGGCGCTGGCATTTTGGGCCAGCCTTTCATTTCACTTTGAACCGGTCGTGGCCATTGGTTTTAACTTGGCAATATTCGGGCTTATGTTTAAATCAATCAAAAAACTTGCCTGGAAAAATAAACTCAGTTTGGTTTTAATCTGGTTATTACCTTTTGGACCGCAGCTGATTTTTGATTTGAGGCATGACTGGCTGCAAACCCGGGCGATTATCAAATTTATCCAAGAACGGGGGCAGGGTTTAGGCGGCAGTCTGCCTTTTTTTACCCGGTTAATTAACCGGCCATATTTATTAATCAACCACTTTAGCGAAACTGTAACTGCTAACCATATCTGGCTCAGCACCTTATTACTGGGTTTAATGATTTTTGGGTTAAAAGCAATCTTTATTAAAGGCAGTTTAAAACAGAAACAATTAGCCAAACAAAGCCTGACACTTTTAAGCATACCTTTGTTGTATTATATTTTTATTTTTAGTCCGGGAATTAAACCATGGTATTACACCAGTTTTCCGGCGGTATATGGAATAGTTTTTGCTCTAACCCTGACTTGGTGGTTAAAACAAAAAAACCTTAAATATTTTGCCTGGCTGGCGCTTAGCGGTTTTTGTTTAACCGGCATTTGGGCGTCAGCCTATTTACCCAAATTAAAACAGGGCTTTCCCAGCACTGATCCCAGTAGTTTAAAAAACCAGCTGGCGGTGATTGACTGGATTTATCAAGATTCAGCCGGTCAGGATTTTGTAGTTTATACTTATTCGCCGGCAATTTATGATTATCCCTGGCAATATCTTTTTTGGTGGCAAGCTGAAAAAAAGCAACTCCCTCTACCTAAAGATTTCAGCTATCAACCAAAAACCTATGACTATGTTGCCAATAAATTAGCCTATGTACCGCCACCGGAAACAAGCAGCCGATTTATCACTTACCTTATTTTTGAGCCTCATGATCCGTCCCGGGAAACCAGCTATACACCCGAAGACTTTATGCAACCCTACGTTGATTTGCAATTGATTGCCAGTAAAAATTTTAACAGCAGAATCAGAGTAGAAAAACGCCTGTGATTACTTTTTCTCAATTCTAATTGCCTGACCCTTAATCAAAGCTTGGGCAACTTTTTTATAAGCGCTGTTTAAGATCCGGCTAAAAGTCGGTTGAGAGATTTTCATTTTTTTGGCCGCGTCAAGATGCTCAAGACCATCAACATCATGAAGTTTAAGAGCCTCAAGCTCATCAGCCTGCAGATTAACTTCTTTTAACAGCCGCGCCGGTATACCCCGGGGTTTAAAATAACACACACAGGGCCGAAAACGCAGACAGCGGCAACGTCGCGGTCTCACCATAATTTATTCCTCTTTGTTTAATTCTACCAATTCTTTTTCTACTGCTTCAAGTTCTTCTTTTAAACAAGCTTGATAATCTTTTAAATCTTGTGCTTGATTTTTTTGGCTCCAGCGGGGAAAAAAAGATCTTCTGCCATAACCACAACAACTACATGGACCACAACCGCGGCCAGTCATTGGTCCCATTCCTCGAGGACCGGTTCCATCAAATCCAGGCATATTCCTCACCCCCTTTCATAATTTATAATGAATATATATTCATTATAGCGGCTGGTTGGTTTTTGTCAAGCGTATCTTGACAAACAGTTTATAAAATAGGTAAATATAGTTAATGGCTAAGAAAAAGGCAAAAAAGAAACTGAGTTGGGATAAAAAACTTTTTGCCTGGGTAATTCTTCTGGTTGGCATCTTTACTATTCTGGCAATAGTCAGCGTTATCAGCCAAAGTACTGAAATGAGAAAATATGCGGCTGAGCGTAGTCGAATGGCAGCGGTTAACAAATGTGAATATTTTCAGAACAGTTGTCGGGGCTGCATTGTTACCGGTTGCCGCTTTTGTACGGATTTGAACAGCGATAAAACCGTTTGTGCTGGTGAAGATCGAGCTTTAATCGCCACTTATAAATGCACTACTGATGTTAACATGTGCACTGAAGCTAAACCTGAACCATATGAGATTCCGATTTCACCTATTCCGACAATTGCTGTTTCGGCTACCCCTATTCCTCGAGTTAGTACTCCAGTTAAAAAACCACTCCGATACGACCCAAGCGGCATTTGGAACTGGTTTCGATCCTGGTTAAAATAAACGAAACTTCATTTCATGATCACTAAAGCAATTATTCCTGTATTGGGGGTTATTTCCGATGATGGGGGGCGACAATCAGGCCGCACTTTTTGTATTTGTAAGGCTTGCCTGTTTGAGGATTCACTGCGCCGCAAGGACAGGGATCATTACGGCCAACTTTCTTTTTACCGGAAACAATTGGTTTAACAAAGCCTTGGCCGGGCAATGGCGCCATGGGTGCGGCCGCTTGGACGCCGACCGGCGCCTCAACTGCCGGCCGGCCGTGGCGATCAGCTTTAGGTGCTTTGCCCGGCTTTTCCGGAGCAATCTCCTCGCCTCGACCTTCTATTGCTTCCTGGGGCATGGCTGTTGGTTGAGCCGCTACTTCAACCCGAAAAATCCGCCTGATAATTTCATAATCGATTTTACCCACCAACTGTTCAAACATGGTAAAAGCCTCTGATTTATATTCCACTAAAGGATCCTGCTGGGCATAACCGCGTAAACCGATCCCCTCACGCAAGTTTTCAACTGCATCCAAATGATCAATCCATAAACGATCAATAGTGGATAGAAAAACAAAACGCTCGGCTTCACGCATCACTTCCGGAGTCAAAGTTGTTTCCCTTTGCCGGTAAGTTTGTCGAACAAGCTGTTTAAATTCAGCGGTCAATTTTTGAGCTGATTTTAATTGAACCAAACGATCAGTAAGTTTTTTTTGTGATTGACTATTAAAGGGAATAATATGGCAGAATTCCATTACCAACTTTTCAATTTCTTTTTGAGTAAAACCTTCAGGCGCATAAAGATTAACCAAGCTGGTTATTTCATTATCAACCAGAAGCAGTAATTTGTCTTTTAAATCAGAAACCTGAGGGTCAACATTTAAAAGCTGTTTACGGCGCTGATAAATAATTTCCCGCTGTTTATTCATCACGTCATCATATTCAACCAAGTGCTTGCGTGAATCAAAATGAAAACCTTCAACTTTAACCTGGGCTTGCTCTATCGCTTTGGAAACCATTGAATGCTCTAGGGGCACATCTTCAGGCATTTTAAAAATACCCATTAGCTTAGCCACCTGCTCGCCGCCGAATAAACGCATAATATCATCGTCAAGGGCCACATAAAAACGTGATGAGCCGGGATCGCCTTGACGACCGGACCGTCCGCGCAGCTGATTATCAATCCGGCGGGATTCATGGCGCTCAGTCCCAATCACATGAAGGCCACCCAGCTTGATTACCCGGTCATGTTCTTTTTGCCAGTCTTTTTTGTCGCGGCCGGCCGAATCACCACCCAAAATAATATCAACGCCGCGACCGGCCATGTTGGTTGCCACGGTAATTCCGCCCACTTTTCCTGCCTGAGCAATAATCTGTGCTTCTTTTAAGTGGTTCTTGGCATTTAAAACATTGTGGGGAATTTTTTTTCGTTTTAAAAAATTAGCTATTATTTGATTTTTACTAATTGAAGTCGTACCAATTAAAACCGGCTGGCCTTTTTTATTTAACTGCGCAACTTCCTCAACAATCGCCGCATATTTAGCCCGAGTGGTTTTGTAAACCGCATCAGTATGGTCCGCTCTAATCACCGGTTCATGCGTAGGCACTACAACTGTGTTTAATTCATAAATCCGCCTGAATTCTTCGGCTTCAGTTGCGGCTGTACCGGTCATACCGGCCAACTTCTCATACAGCCGGAAATAATTCTGAAAAGAAATTGTGGCTAAAGTTTTAGACTCTTGTTGAATTCCTACCCCTTCTTTGGCCTCAACCGATTGGTGTAAACCATCACTCCAGCGGCGCCCATGCATTAACCGGCCGGTAAATTCATCAACAATAATTACCTGCCCTTCTTTAACTACATAATCGCGGTCTTTAGAATATAAAGTTTTAGCCTTGAGAGCATTTTCAATGTGATGAATGGTATCAAAATCTTTTTCATAAAGGTTTTCAATACCGAGTTTTTTCTCAGTTTTTCTTAGACCATGCTCTGTCAGGGTGGCAGTTTTCAACTTTTCGTCAATTTCATAGTCAGTATCCGGACTTAAAGTACCAATCAGCTGGGCAAATTGATAATATTTCTGAGTTGGTTCAACATCCGGAGCAGAAATAATTAAAGGTGTCCGGGCTTCATCAATTAAAATTGAGTCCACTTCATCAACAATGGCAAAATTATGCCCACGCTGAACCTGCTGTTCAAGCGCCTGAACCATGTTATCTCGCAAATAATCAAAACCAAATTCATTATTAGTGCCGTAAGTAATATCCGCCGCATAAGCCTGACGGCGCTCAACCGGACGAAGATGAGCTAAGCGCTCGTCTTGAGCTGATTTATCCGCGTGTTTGTAATCATATAAAAAAGCCTGGTCATGTATAATGCAGCCAACCGACAAACCAAGCAGGCTAAAAATCGGTCCATTCCAACCGGTATCACGGCGAGCCAAATAATCATTAACCGTAACTAAATGACAACCCTTACTCTTTAAAGCATTGAGATAAAGTGCCGGAACAGCAGACAAAGTTTTACCTTCGCCGGTTTTTTGCTCCGCAATCATCCCCTTATGAAAACAAATTGCCGCCAACAACTGTTCATCATAAAGACGCAAACCAATTGTTCTGTGAGCGGCTTCACGCGCTAAAGCAAAAGCATCAACTAAAACATCATCAGGTGCATCACCGCGTTCCAACCGAAGTTTAAATTCTTCAGTTTTGGCTTTAAACTCGGATTTTTTCAATTTTTTAGTTTTGGGCTCAAGCTGGTTAATAGCCACAACCATAGGCTCGAATTTTTTTAACTGGCGAATATTGGTATCTAAAAACCTGCTTAAAAATTTTAAAACCATATTAGACTTCCAAACTCATCGCATAGTTTTGTAGAAGAGTACTATACATTAAACTTTCTTCTGCTTTTAATAAAGAATTATTTGCTTTCAACAAATCATTTTCTAAATTATTAAGAATTTGCCGTACATAGGGTTTTTGCTTGGTCTTACTTAGTTGTTTTAACCACTGACTGGCTTCTTGGGAAAACCGGTCGGCCGTTGCATAAGAACCCCTTTGGATACTATTGGTTATTCTATTAAGGTCGCTAGCTAAAGAAAACAGAATCAATTTGCTATTTTTCATAAAATTTCTTTAAAAAAATGTTTTGTCAATTTCTCATATTCTACTTGAATCTTTGGATCCTGAATAACATTAGTTCGATTATTGTCTCGAGGGCGAATATTAATTATCGCATTAAAATCAATTGTCTTTGTTTGCAAATCAACCCCACCGCCCCAGATATTAATTTGATCCGACTCTTGACTAATTAAAATTTGCTCACCTTCAAAATGAAGCTTCATGCCCGCTGAACAAATTTTTTTCTTTATATCAATAACTGTTTTGATATAAAGACCAAATTCTTCTTTGAGTTTTTTGATTTCCTCTAAAGAGTAGGGTTTTATGGTAGTAATAATCATATTTCTAATTGTAACTTTTTAGGAAGAAAACTGCTAGAGGCGGCAGAAAACAAACTAAAGCGCTGGCTTGAATCTAATTTCCAGTCTTTTACCTAAAGCCTGAGCAAAACGGTTAAGAAAAGTAAGCGAGGGGGTAATCTTTCCACTTTCAACGCGTGAAATATTAGATTGTTTTGTTTTGAGCTTGTTGGCTAATTCCTTTTGAGTCAAACCACTCTCTAGTCGAGCCTTAATCATAGCGCTAATCGCTTCGTACTTAGGCCGAAGTTTCTCATATTCTCTTTTGAATTCAGGGTTAGAAAGAAATTCTGCTTTAACTTCTTTCCATTCTCTAAATTTTCTTCTCATGCTCTCCTCCTATTTTAAAAAACTTAGATATTCTTTCAATCGTTTTTGTACCAACTTAATTTCTTTTTTGGGTGTCTTTTGTATTGTTCTGTAAAAAATAACTGTAAATTTGGGCATTTGTGCAATTTCTACAATATATCACTTTTGATATATTGTCAAGGGCGGCAGTGAATCATCAAATTGCTGAAGACACGCTGGAGAGTAATCCGGGGAAACACTTTTTCCAACCGGCGAATAAATTCCTCAGCCTCTTTTTTCTTAGAACCGTAAAAAAGGTGGTTAAAGATAACCAAGCCGTTTTTGTCAATCGCGCGTTTAATGGCAGTGAGAAATTTTCTACTTTTAACGTCAGTTGGTATCTGATCACCGAGGTAGAGGTCAACAATAATTAGGTTGTAGAGTGTAGGTTGTAGGGCGTAGTCCTTTACGAATTTAATAGCGTCGCTAGTAATAATTTTAAGGTTAGAGATTTGGCCCAAATCAAAATATTTTTTAGCCAACTTAACCATGAGCGGGTCGATTTCTATGCCTGTGATTTTAACTTGCGGCCATTTTTGTAAAATTAATTTAACTACAGTTCCCCCTCCCAACCCCAGAATTAAAACATTTTGAGCTTTGTCTGCCTTCGGGAGATCTACCGTAGGTAGAGGTATTTGAACATTTTTCAACCCTTTTTTCCAAATCTGAGTTAGTACTCCGCCTGACTGCAATAAGCCGCCAACTTCAATCCTCACTGAACCAAGCTGGTGAACTACCTGAATCCGGCCATTAATCGGTGAAACAATTTCCTCAAGTAATTGTTTCTTTATCCACATAGGCCTGCAAGATTTTGGGAACCTGAATTGAACCATCTGCTTGTTGATAATTTTCCAGAATGGCAATCAATAAACGCTCGGCAAAATAAGTGCCGTTTAAAGTATGAACAAAATCAGTAGCATTATTTTTCTGGCGGTATTTTATATTCAAGCGCCGAGCCTGAAAATCAGTACAACTACTGGCTGAGTGGGTTTCGCGATATTTGTTTTGCGAAGGCAGCCAACATTCAATATCATACTTACGCGCCGCCGGTAAACCTAAATCACCGGAGCACATTTTAATTACTTGATAGGGTAAATTGAGAGATTGAACCAGCTTTTCTTCTAAAGCTAAAAGCCACTCGTGCTCTTGGTCAGAATTTTGCGGTCGGATAAAAACAAACATTTCCATTTTATTGAATTGGTGAACCCGTAAGAGTCCGCGGGTATCTTTGCCATAACTGCCGGCTTCCCGACGAAAACAAGTAGAAAAAGCTATATACCTTTTGGGTAAATCATTTTCATTAAACAACTCATCGCCGTGCATCGGACCAATTGATTGCTCTGAAGTGCCGACAAGGTATAAATCATCTGCTTCTAAAAAATAGCTTTCCGCTTGGCCGCCGTGTTCCAAATAACCCATGGCCTGCATAGCCTTGCTTTTAATCATCACCGGCGGAATAACCGGTACAAAGCCTTGTTTTAATAAATTAGTAAAACCCAGTTGGATCAAAGCCATTTCCAAAAGCACAGCTTCATTTTTCCAATAACCAAAACGCGTTCCGGAAACTTTAGCGGCTCGCTTGACATCAATCAAATCCAAAGCCTCACCTAACTCCAAATGGTCTTTAGGTTTAAATTTAAAATTGGGTTTTTCCCCCCAAGTTTTAATTACTTGATTGGCTGACTCATCTTTAGCAATGGCAACATCCTCAGCCGGCGGATTGGGAATTTGTTGAAGCAATTCAATAAAATCTTTTTCGTCTTTAGCTAATCGGGGCTCAAGCGCTTTAAGCTCATCTTTAAGGGTTGTCGCTTGGCTAATTAAACTTTTATCCTGATTAGTCTTAAGTTTAGCGGTGATTTCATTGTGCTGGGCGCGAAGCTGTTCAACTTTTCCTAACAGTTCCCGCCGCTCTTTATCTGACTGAAGCAGTTGATCAACCAATTTTGGCTCAACATTTTTGGCCTGACAAGCTGTTTTAAACTTTTCCGGATCTTGGCGAAGCTGATTAATATCAATCATGGTTTAATTTTAACACACTTTTAGAGCCCTAATTCATCACTAATCGCCTGCATTGCCTGAAGACTCAGCTCAACAAAATCCCGCAAAGGAATACCAAGCTTTTCTTCACACATAGCAATATGCTCCCTTCGGGTTCCCCGAGCAAAAGCGTTGTCTTTAAATTTTTTCATTACTGACTTAACCTTCATTGAAGCCAGATTTTTATCCGGCCGGACTAAGGCTGTGGCAACAATTAAGCCAGTTAAAGTATCACTGCAAAACAATGACCAATCCATTTTACTCTCAGGCTTAAATTGGCTCTCGTAATTATGAGATGCCATGCAATGCTTAACCGACTCGGGAATTTCATAGCCTTTTTCTTCTAAAAGCTGACTAACAATAATTCCCTGCTCTTCAGCTGAAACCTCCGAGGTATAGTCAGCATCATGCAGTAAACCGGCCAAGGCCCATTCTTCTTCCTTTTCCGGATCAAAACGCTTAGCCAGAATTCGCATAACTGCTTCAGTCGCATACATATGTTTTCTAATATTCTCATTAGCAATCTGCTGATGCATAAAAACTAATGCCTCATCTCGGCTAATCATGTTGTCTCCTTATAAAATAAGTTTATATTTTTGCAGAATCGGTATCAACTGCTCTAGGGGTAAACCAAAAGCCAAGCCGGTAAAAGAACCTTCAGTTTTCTTAATAAATTTAGCAGTTTTGGAGTTAATCGGTGAATAAGCCGCTGCCCAAGTCAAAACCGGCTCAGTAACCACACAATCTTTAATTTCTCCCCGGCTTAACTTACGAAACCACACTCGGGTTAGAGCTGAATTTTTAAACACTTCTTTGCTTTGAGTATTAATAACACATAAAGCCGTCACATTATAAACCGCTTTACCCGAAAGCCAGCGAAGCATCTTGGCCGCTTCTTTCAAAGATTGAGGTTTTTCCAGAATTTTGCGGCGGCGGAAAGTAAAAGTATCAGCCGCCACAATCAAGCCTTGATTGTTCTCAGCTACTTTTTGGGCTTTTAAAAAAGCTATTTGCTCTGCCCGTTTAACCGGATTGGCTTCTTTAACTAAAGATTCGTCAACCTGACTGGGAATAATCTCAAAATCAATGCCAACCATTTTTAAAACGGCTTGACGGTTTTTTGATTCGGATGCCAAAATAATATTCATATTTCTATATTTCTAAAGCACATTCGGCACATCAATAAATTCAACTTCCAGCTTATCTTTAAAATACTGCTTAATAACTTTACCTAATTCCTGAACGCCAAAAACTTCAGTGGCATAATGGCCGCCGGAAAAATAGTTAATGCCGATTTCTTGAAACACGGCCGGCCGGGATTCCCGAACTTCCCCGGTGATATATAACTCAACGCCTTTGGCTAAAAACTCCTGTATTGGTTTTTCATAGGGCACGCCGCCGCCGGATACCACGGCCAAGCGCTTGACTTTAGCCGGACCGCCAAAAACAGCAAAAACATCATTATTAAAAATCTGAGAGCACTTCCGGCTCAAAACTTTAACATCTTGCGGCTCGGGCAGTTCGGCCAACCAGCCAAAATCACCAAAGATCGGCTCAATTAACCGACCGCCGAGTTTTTGTATAATCACAGCGTTATTGCCAATTTTAGAATGATTATCAAGCACAAAATGATAGCCGGCTAAAGTTAAATCATTTTCCAGTAAAATTTTCAGCCGCTTTTTCCAGGAATTATTTAAATAAACCACATCCGTAAACTTCAACCCATGATGGACAATAATAAAATCAGCGCCGGCTTTAAACGCTTCATTAAGAAAATCAACACTCAGGCTGACACCTAAAATTAATTTATTAACTTTATCTTTACCCTGAAGTTGAATACCATTAGCCATGGTCGGATCAATCCGCTCGGCTTTTCCCAATAAAATCGAACCAAAATATTGGTTTAAGAATTTTGTGATTTCATCGCGTTTAACCATAATTAAATTTCCTTTCTTACTTCCCTAAGTGCTTTAACAGAATCAAAGTTGGGATTAAGACGGCTAAGTTCTTTTCGCAGCGCCCGTGTTTCGGCAAGGACATCAAACTTCTTTCCGCCTGCAACTTTTTTGAGGCGCTGGATCATTGCCTTCCTGTCCTGATCCAACAACAACCAAGCGGCTTTAGGACCGTGGGTTTTACCAAGCAAGACTATATAAATCGCCGTAAAAGCTTTTTGGGCAGGAAGATCAAGGCTTTTACTCGCATCATAAAGCGCCTGTTGAAATTCCTCTGGTTTGGACCAGTCTTTGGCCAAAAGCTGAGCCACTTTTAACAAATAATCTTTTTGCTTCTGGTTTAACTCGGCCACGGCTTGAGATAAAGTTTGGCTAACACTAAAAACCTCTTCTTTAGGCGCATGATCCCGCAGCCAAATCTCGGCATAATGAACTCGCTCTGCGAGAATTTTCTTCTCAGTAATAGTTAGACTTTTGCCTTTTTCAGTTTCAAAGTGTTGAGTTAAATTAACTTTAGGCATTTGTAAATACTGAGCCACTTCCCGAAAACGAGGGTAAAATGTTTTTTTAGGTGGAGGTTTTTTAACCTGGGACAACTCAAAAATCCGCCCCAAATCCGATTTTCGACCATAACGATAAAACTCAACCGCACAATGGTCATAAGTATCAAAAAGATCAGGAATGGTGTAGCTCCCCGGGTCAAAATCAATGGCTCGATTGTAACGCGGCCGAACCAGTAAAAACCGCAAAATTGCCGGCGGTAAAAGATTATACATTTCCCGGGCGCTGCTGCCTAAACCCCTAGATGAACTCATTTTCCGGCCGCCAATTAATAAAAATTCATGGGAAAAATGAAACGGTACCGGATAATTAATTACTTGCCGGCAAATTGCTGAGGCAATATCATGAGAACCACCTTCAGTCATGTGATCTTTACCTGCACCCTCAATAGTAATGCCCACTGCCTGCCACTTGAGCGCCCACTCAATTTTCCAAGGAACTTTACCATTACCGTTAAAAGGTGAAATCTTACCCTCGTGACCACAACCCTGAGCCCACTTAACCAACGCGGGTAAACATTTAAAACTGACTTTCTCACCATCCCAACCAGTTACTTTAGTAGTACCGATCTTGCCGCATTTAGGACAAATCACTTGAAGCGGATACCAATCAGCCGGCTTGGCACTGCCGGAGATTTTTTTGTAAAGCTGTCTGATTTTCGAAGCCGCGTCCAATACCTGCTTGATTCCCTGATTCATCTTGCCGGAGCGATAAAGATCCAAACCATAAATTATTTTTGGTTTGGCACCTAAAGCATTAACAATCTCAATAAAATCCTGAGCAAAATAATCAGCGTAAGATTTATAACCTGATTTAGGCGAAGGAATTGACCATAAAGGTTGCCCCATGTACTGTTGATACTTTTTTTTGTCCAAATAAATCGGCAAACCATCCATCGGATCCTGATTTTCAATTACATAAGATAAAGTAGCTGATTTGCCGGCATCTAAAAGGGCTTTGTAAATCAAATCATGGCTAATGATGCCGCGCAATGAGCCAACATGAATCCGGCCCGAAGGGGTTTTCATATCATCAGCCCAATAGGGTTGGTGTTTACCCGATTTAATTATTTGCTGTGCAAAATCGTCGGCCCAGTACATAATCTCTATTCTAACAAAAAACCCAGCCCTTCGCGAAGGGCTGGGTTGGTTTAGTGTTCTTCCTGTTTTTAATTAACTTTTTGTATTATATATTTTGTCTTCCCACCCGGCGCTTCGACTTCAACTTGATCACCCTTCTTCTTGCCTAATAAAGCCTTGCCCATTGGAGAAGAAACAGAAATTTTAGCCTTCATTGGATCAGCTTCTAATTCGCCGACTAACGTATAAGTTTTGGCTGTGCCGTTAACTTTAACCACTATCTGATCTCCTAAAGCAACCTGGCCATTATTACTTTTCTTGTTGTTTTGAATTACCACTGCTTGATTAAGAGTGTTTTTAAGTTCAGTAATCCGATCTTCTGTAAAAGCTAATTCATCCCGGGCGCTAGCATATTCTGAATTCTCCGATAAATCCCCGAAATCCCGGGCTCGAGCCACTCGCTTAATCAAAGCGGGCCGTTTTTCCTCCATTAGCTGAGCCAACTCTTTTTTCAGAGTCTCTAAACCTTCTTTAGTAATTTGCACTTTATTAATTTTAATCATAGAATTCCCCCAATAAACCTGTCTTGGAAATTTGCCTGGTTTCTTTTACTTTTAATAACCCTAACCGGGAGTGAAGTCAAAAAGAAAACTTAAGCAATAGGAGAATTTTATCAAATCTCCTTAGATTGTCAAGAACTGTTTCCTGGGGTAAAATTCAGCTGTAAATCTCTTTGGCCCCATCGTCTAGCGGCTAGGACAGTAGGTTCTCAACCTACAGACCAGGGTTCGATTCCCTGTGGGGTCAC
>JAHJAY010000012.1 GCA_018813815.1 Patescibacteria group bacterium
TGATTAATAAAAAACCCAAGATTAAAAAAGTTTCGCCTGAAGAATTGGTTAAACAATTGCTTAGTCAGCAAACGACTCAAGTGAGTGATGATCAACAAATCAGCGCTTGGATTGAGCAGGAAATTAAAGCCAATCCTAAAGCAGTGGCGGATTTTAAAGCCGGCAAGCCGGCGGCAGTTACTTTTCTGATTGGTCAAGTCATGCGTTTGTCCAAAGGTAAAGCTCATGCTTTGTTAACTAGAAAACTCATTCTGGCTAAGCTACAATAAGCTTATGTCCAAAAAGACTGAGTTTATTCACCTTCACGTTCATTCCGAATATTCCCTGCTCGATGGTTTATCCAAAATTAAAGATTTAATTCAACGTTGTCAGGAAACCAAGATGAAGTCAATTGCCCTGACTGATCACGGAGTGATGTATGGTGCAATTAAATTTTACAATCAAGCTAAAGCGGCCGGCATTAAGCCGATAATCGGCGTAGAAACTTATATGGTGCCTTATTCGCGTTTTGAAAAACGTAAGATTGAGGGCAAATTGGATTATAATCACCTCTTGCTTTTAGCCAAAAACCTGACCGGTTACAAAAATTTGATGAAGCTGGTCAGTATTAGCCATATTGAAGGTTTTTATTACCGCCCCCGGATTGATTGGGAAACCTTAGAAAAATATCATGACGGCGTAATTGCCTGCAGTGCTTGTATTCAAGGTTGGATTCCCAATTTAATTCGCACCAACCAAGAAGATGAGGCTTTAAAAGTTACCAAGCGTTTTTTGGAAATGTTCGGCGATGATTTTTATTTAGAGCTTCAAGAGCATATTGGTATTCCTGAGTTGAAACAGATTAATAAGACTTTAATTAAATTTTCCCGACAGTTGGGTATTCCTTTAGTGGCAACTAATGACAGTCATTATACTTACCCTGATGATGCTGAAGCCCAGGATGCGCTGTTGGCCATTCAAACTAAAAAAACCATTGATGATAAAAACCGCTTAAGCATGTTGGATTCACCGGATTTTTATTTAAAAACTCCGGCAGAAATGGCTGGTCTTTTTCCCCAATATCCGGAAGCGCTTAAAAATACTCTGGCGATTGCAGAAAAATGCAATCTGGAAATTCCGATCGGCCAGCGGATTTTGCCCCATTATCCGATTCCTAAAGGGGAAACAACAGGGACTGTTTTGTCCCAAATGGCTCGCGATAAAGTCAAAACGCGCTATCCTAAAATCACGCCGGCGATTAAAGAGCGTTTAGAGTATGAGTTGGAAGTGATTTGCACCAAAGGCTATGCTGCCTATTTTTTAATTATTCAGGATATTGTTAACTGGTCCAAGAAAAACGGTATCCGGGTTGGACCGGGACGAGGTTCGGCCGCCGGTTCTTTGGTTTCTTATGTTTTGCGTATTACTTCAATTGATCCCCTGGCCCATAATTTACCCTTTGAACGTTTTTTAAATCCCCAGCGGCCCAGTCCGCCGGATATTGATTTGGATTTTGCCGATGATCGCCGCGATGAGGTAATTGAATATGTTATTAAAAAATATGGCAATGATAAAGTCGCTCAGATTATCACCTTTGGCACCATGGAGGCACGGGGATCAATCCGTGATATTGGCCGGGTTTTGGGCATGCCTTATTCAGAACCGGATCGGATTGCCAAGTTAATTCCGCCGGGCAATTCTTTAAAGCAGGCAGTTGCCTCTGTTTCCGAATTGCAGGATTATTATAAAAAACCGCGCTATAAAAAACTGATTGATTTAGCTAAAAGAGTAGAAGGCTGTGCCCGTCATGCTTCGGTTCATGCCGCCGGTTTAGTGATCGCTGATAAAGAAATAACTGAATATACTCCGCTGCAAATGGAAAGCCGCTCTGAGCGGACCGTAACTCAATATGACATGTATGCTTTGGATTGCAATGTTAATGAAGATGCGATTGGTTTATTGAAAATGGACTTTTTGGGCTTGCGGAACTTAACTATTTTGCAACAGGCGATTAAATTTGTTAAGGCTCAAAGCGGTAAAACAGTGGATATGTCCGCTATTCCCCTGGATGATCCTAAGGTGTATAAATTATTAACTCAGGGTGAAACTATTGGTGTCTTTCAGCTTGAATCAGCCGGCATGCGCCGTTTAGCCAGAAATCTCAAGCCCTCTGTTTTTTCCGATATTACAGCCATGGTGGCGCTTTACCGTCCCGGACCAATGGTTTTAATCGAAGATTTTATCCGTGGTAAAAAAAATCCTGACCTGGTAGTTTATCCTCATCTCAAATTGCGTCCGGTGCTGGAAGAAACCTACGGTATTGCTTTGTATCAGGAGCAGTGTTTACAAATTGCCAATGTGATGGCTGATTACTCTTTGGGTGAAGCAGATATTTTACGCAAGGCGATTGGCAAAAAAAAGCTGTCAATTATGAATAAAGAAAAAAAGAGATTTACTTCTCAAGCTCAAGCGAAAGGTTATTCTAAAAAAGTAGCGGAAAAGGTTTGGGGCTATATTGAACGCTTTGCCGGTTATGGTTTTAATAAAGCTCATTCAGCCTCTTATGCCATGATTGCTTACCAAACAGCCTATATGAAAGCCAATTATGCGGTAGAGTTTATGGCCGCGTTGTTAAGCACTGAATCAGGGGCAGCATCAAGTCCGGCTCATGATCAAAAAATTTCTGTGGCAGTTGAGGAATGCCGGCGGACCAATATCCGGCTTTCACCTCCACATATTAATCAATCAATTGCTGGTTTTACGATTGAGCCGGACGCGCATTCGCTTGAAGGTAAAGCGGTTCGTTTTGGTTTGTCAGCAGTTAAAAATGTAGGCGAGGCCGCGATTGGAGAGATTTTAAAAGTCAGGCAAGATAAAAATTTTGTCAGTTTAACTGATTTTTGCGAGCGGGTTGATACTCAAAAGGTCAATAAAAAAGTTTTAGAAAGTTTAATCCAGGTTGGCGCTTTTGACCAGTTTGGTAAACGGGCGCCGTTGTTGGCCGGGCTGGAAACAATTCGTCAGCGGGCCGCGCTTAAACAAAAACAAACGGCAAATGGTCAAGCCAGTTTATTTGCTGATGTTGTAGTTGACAGTTCGGTTAAGAGTCAGGATATTTTGCCTCAAATTGACGAATTTTCTAAACAAGATTTACTGGCTTTAGAAAAAAATTTGCTGGGTTTTTATTTAACCGAACATCCTTGGGCTGATTTAATGGTTAAGGCGGCTCAGTTGGCCAGCCACCAGATTATTGATCTTGATCCGGAAATTCAAGCCGGTTACAAGGTTAAACTGGCCGGCGGTATCAGCGCGGTTCGACCTTTTTTCACCCGGAAGAACAACGCGGAAATGGCATTTGCTACCCTATCTGATGCCAGCGGCACTATTGATCTGGTTATTTTTCCCCAGGTGTTTACTGAGACTAAAAGCCTTTGGTTTAAAGATAAATTTATTTTGGTTACCGGCAAGCTGGATGCGCGTGAAAACCGCTTGTCAGTTATTGTGGAAAAAGCAGAAGAAATTACCGCGGAAAAGGCAGCTGCTTTAGCTAGGCAGATTAAGATTAAAGTCTCTATGGATACCAGCAGGAATCAGCTGACGGTTTTAAACAACCTATTCCAACAGCATCCGGGCAAAGACCAGCTGGTTTTAATTTTTGTTAATGGTGAGCAAAAACGCAGCATTGACATTCCTTATGGTGTTGATTATTCTTCAGTCGTAGAAAAAAAAGTAGCTCAGATTCTCACCAGTTCAAGTAAAATCTCCAGCCTATAACATTGCTTAAGCTTGGATTTTTTGATAAACTATCCCTGTTTGTAGAATTTCCTGAGATTTTAATTTTAAGGATTATTGTTATGGGAGAAAAATTAGCTGCTTTTAAAGAAAAATCAGCTTATCTTGGTTTAGTGGCAGTGGCCATAGTAAGCCTTTTTCTATCCAATTGTAGGTCTTCAGTCACTCCTGAAGTTGTGGCGACTGCCTTGGCCACAGAACCAGCCCCAACAGCTACGATTTTACTGCCAACAGCAACATTAGAAGCTGAGGTTCAGGTTGAAGATTCAGGACTGCCTTCCTGTGTCTTAGGTATAGAACCCTGTGATTATTGTAAGTGGCCGGACGCAGTCGCCGATGAAGCAGTAGGGGACGGAGAAGCAGAAGAAGCAGGTGAAGCAGCAGAGCCAGAATGGGCGA
The DNA here is from genome assembly GCA_018813815.1 of Patescibacteria group bacterium. Classification (GTDB taxonomy): domain Bacteria; phylum Patescibacteriota; class Microgenomatia; order UBA1400; family JAHJAY01; genus JAHJAY01. The sequence continues at coordinate 4,171 of JAHJAY010000012.1, forward strand.
TAGCATCAATTAGTGATCCCGAAACCATAAGACAGATTCAACCGGGCTTAGATAATCTTGTTTATGTTGGGCTAGCTGGGGCAGAACCAGCTAAAGAAGGGGTGAACTATGTTTTAGTAGGGAGTGGTTTTGAGAACCAAGCAGAACTTGATGCAAAAATGAGGTTTTATACTGAGATGATGAATACAATTTTTAAAGAGGTAGATATTAATTTTTACTATCTTAATTTATCGGTTCCGATTGGGGTACAACACCAAGGAGGACTTGCCGAATTTTCTAATTTAGAAGAAACTCAGCTATTATTTGATAAATTAAACACATTAAGACAATTTAATGGTATGACAGTGATGGTTGATTCTGATGAGTATTTTGGTAGGGGTAGAATAGCCGGTTTGTTTTCTATAGCTGCTGTTAATGAAGTTTATGGTTTATATCTTTTAATTCACGAGACTTTTCATCGGTGGGAGATCACTGATCGCTATTTGACTTTTTATGATTTTCCTGCAAGTGAGCTATTTGTTTTAGATGACGAATATAATCCAATTTTATTTCCCTGGATTCAACCGATTTATGAAAAGCTACAGCCGCCAATTGTATTTACCGGTAATTATTGTGGCGGTCAAAAAGTTTATACTTTTTATGGTTATGACAGTTTTACTGCTTTTAATATAATGGGCTACGTTTATGAAGATAAAGCAATTCTTCGCAAATTATATAGAGGAGAGCCTATTTTAAATGGAATGCAGATAGAGAGTATTAGGGAGGCTATAAAATAATAAGCAATTATGTTTTGCAATAGGCTATTTTATACTGGTAGACTTAGATCCTCAATTAAGGCTAAAATATAAACTCAGAATGAAAGTCTTTACCGGTTCTTCAAATCCGACCCTAGCTAAAAAACTGGCTCAGACGCTGAAAGTTCCCTTCGGCAAGGTTAAATTGTCGCGTTTTTCCAATGGCGAGGCACGGGTTTGGATTCAGGACAAACATCCTCATGAAGCGGCGGTTATTGTTCAATCATTAGCACCCCAACCCGATCAGTCTTTGGTTGAATTTACTTTGATTATTGATGCTTTAAAACGGTTCGGAGTAAAAAAAGTAATTGCCGTTATGCCTTATTTAGGCTATAGCAAACAGGATAAAGTTTTCCGGCCCGGAGAACCGCTTTCGGCTAAGGTGATTGTCCAAATGCTGCAAACTGCCGCTTTTGATCAATTGATCACTTTTGATTTGCACAACCAAGCAATTGTCGGTTTTTTTAATCAGCCGATAATTCAACTTTCTGCTCAATCCTTGTTTTTAAACCATTTTGCTCAATTAAAAACTCAGGATACTTTAATAGTTGCTCCTGATGCCGGTTCAGCTAAAAGTTCAGCCCAATTAGCCCAAAAACTTGGTTTGGAAGTGGTTTATATTGATAAAGCCCGGGATCTGGTTAGCGGTAAAGTCAGCATCAAGGGAATTAGCCGTTCGGTTAAGGGTAAGCAACTAATTATTATGGATGATATGATTGTTACCGGCGGGACTTTGATTAAGGCAGCTGAATTTTTGAAAAAAAAGGGCGCCGTCCAAATTTTTGTTGGTGCAACCCACCATCTTTATGTTCCCGGCACTCAAGCTAAAATCAGTGCCAGCCCAATTGATCAGTTAATAGTCAGTGATACGATTCAGGCACCAAAGCAGTATAATAAGTTAAAAATAATTTCTGTTGCTCCGTTGTTGGCGGCGGCAATAAAAAAACTTTGATGGCTAAAAAATACAAATATATTTTTGTTTCCGGCGGAGTCATTTCCGGTTTAGGCAAAGGTATCAGTGCCGCTTCAGTTGGTTTGCTTTTAAAAAGCCATGGTTACCGAGTGGCTTTAGTTAAATGCGATCCCTATGTTAACATTGATGCCGGCACGATCCGTCCGCAGGAACATGGTGAGGTTTTTGTGACTGAAGATGGCATTGAAACTGACCAGGATTTGGGCCACTATGAACGTTTTATCAATGAAAATTTGAGCCGGGCGTATTACATTACAACCGGTCAGATTTATCAGGAGGTTATTCGTAAAGAGCGTAATTTTGAATACAATGGCGAAGATGTTGAGGTTGTGCCGCATGTGCCGGAAGAAATGATTCGCCGTTTTAAAGCCGCCGGCAAAATTTCCCAAGCAGACGTGGTTATTATTGAAATCGGCGGCACGGTTGGTGAGTACCAAAATATTCTTTTTTTAGAAGCCAACCGGATTATGAAAATGCGGGAGAAGGAGAAAGTAGTTCATATTCATGTAGCTTATTTACCGACTCCGCCTTCAATCGGAGAAATGAAATCCAAACCGGTGCAAACTTCAATCCGGCTTTTGAACCAAACCGGAATCCAGCCGGATTTTCTTTTTGCCCGGGCAGAAAAACCCCTAGACCATAGACGCCAGGAAAGAATTTCCTTATTCGGCAATATTGATTATGAGGCAATTATTTCCTGTCCTTATGTTCCCAGCCAATATCAGCTGCCCCTATTGTTAAAAGAGCAGGATTTTGATCAAAAACTGCTTAAAAAACTTAATTTAAAAGCCAAAAAAGGCAAGCTTTTAACTCAATGGCGGAAAATGGTTAACCAATCTCAAGGAGTTAAACGGAAATTGTCAATTGCTATTGCCGGCAAATACCATACAGTCGGCAATTATATCTTGCCTGATGCTTATGCCTGTGTTTTAGAGTCGCTTAAACATGCTTGCTGGCAGCAAAATTTAAAATTAGAAGTTGTCTGGATTGATGCAGAGAAAATTGAGAAAACCCCTCAGCTTTTAACCCGGCTTAATCAAGTTAATGGTGTCATAATTCCCCAGGGTTGGGGTTCCCGGGGAACTGAGGGCAAAATCATGGTGGCTGAATATGCCCGTGAGCATAAGCTTCCTTATTTAGGCCTTTGTTTTGGCATGCAGATGGCAGTGATTGAATACAGCCGCCATGTTGGCGGTTTAAAGGCGGCTAATTCGGAAGAAATTAATCCTAAAACAACCCAGCCGGTGATTCATATTATGCCGGATCAAGCCAAGTATTTGGCAAAACACCAATATGGGGGTACGATTCGTTTGGGCGCTTGGCCTTGTCAAATTAATCCCCAATCATGGCTTTACCAGGTTTATAAAACCAGCCCTTTTAGTCAACATCTGATTAAACAAAAACAGCCTTTAATAGTTATGGAGCGTCATCGCCACCGTTATGAATTTAATCAAAAATACCGGCGCCAACTGGAAAAAGCCGGCTTGGTAATTTGCGGTACTTCTCCTGACGGCAAACTGGTTGAAGCAATTGAGCTGCCCAAATCAGTTCATCCTTTTTATCTGGGAGTTCAGTTTCATCCGGAATACAAGTCTCGGCCTTTAACGCCCCACCCGATTTTTATGGCTTTTGTTCAAGCCTCTGCTTAAAATTAATTTCTAATGTTTTTACTTGCAAATTTTCACATTATAAGATAATATAATCAATATTGCCCTTTGTTTGAAAAGGGTTTTTTGTTTTTTAGGAAAATAATTATGAGTGAAAGAGCAGCAGCTATATTGGTCAGCATTGTTGGATTGACGGCTGCAGGTGCATGCTGTCTTAATTTTTTGGCCGAGCCTAATAGGCCTGAAGTTGTAGTGGCTGTCCCTGCTGAGGCAACTGCGGTTTTACCGCCAACTGCCACTCCTTGGCCTACTGAACCCCAAATTTCAGCAGTTGCAACTTTGCCTCCAGCTGAAACTCCAATCCCAGAGCCAACAGCAGTATCCTCTCTTCCAGATTCCTGGACAGTAACAGTCAACGTTAAAGGAAAAAGTTACGATCTTACCCAATATCCTGGTTGTGATTGGATTTCGGTAGGAGAATATATGGCGACGACGTTGTATCGTTCTCCAGTTCGGGACGGAAAACCCTATATTCCAGAACGTACAATTATCCCATATAATTGTACCGATTCTGATTTTGGTTATGGTTTTTGGTTTTGGACATATGGTGAAAAAGAGGCATTTTTGGGAATTGGATCTGATTCAATAGTTTTCCGTGTTGTTTTTTGGGATCGACACTATTTTCCAGGTTTGCAGGATGAATGGATAGAACACGACTATACATTGGATAATATACCTGGGGAGGTTAAAGTTGTTAGACCGTCTGCCCCTGAGGATTTTTGGTGGGGTAAAATGTATTTGATGGTTGGGAATGCAGACGCACATATTTATGCAGATTATTAAATTTTAAGCCATAATTGCAATCCGTTCTGCTTGCACAACTATCCCTTCCCTGCTAAAATCCTTTTATTATGGCATTAAAAGCAAAACACAAAGATACAGCTTTTTCTGTTGGCGATACCGTGGCGGTTCACCAGAAAATCATTGAACAGGACAAAGAAAAAGACAAAGAGCGGATTCAAATTTTTGAGGGCTTGGTAATTGGCATTAAAGGCCGGCAGGAAAATAAATCTTTTACTGTCCGGAGAATCGGCGTTAATAGTGTTGGTGTTGAGCGGATTTGGCCTTTGCAATCGCCGATGATTAAAAAGATTGAAGTTAAACGTCAGGGCAAAGTCCGCCGGGCTAAACTTTATTATCTGCGCAACCGGATTGGCAGTCAGGCACTTCGGGTACAAATTAGGCAGACAAAAACCAAGAAAGTTGCTGAAGTTAAAAAAGCCATCAAAGTTAAGAAAAAAGCTAAAGTCTCTAAGTCCTCAAAAAAATCCTAAAACAAGCGCGCCTGGGTTTCTTTAGATAATGGGGCTTAAGTAAGTTATTGTATTGGTAAAAACTAGCTTCCGGGTTGTAATATCAATTAAAAAAGGAGATTGTTTTATGTTTCAAAAAAAGATTGTAACCTTTCTCGTATTACTATCGGTTGCCCTCGGTGTGGTGGAAAAA
>JAHJAY010000013.1 GCA_018813815.1 Patescibacteria group bacterium
CCGGCCTGACCGCCAATTTTTAACTCAACTCTTTGCATAAATTCATTCTAGGGAATGATTGCGTGACCGTCAACCTCAATCCACCCATCCAGGTACTGAAAAAGATCCATTGGTAAAAGTAGTTGGGTCAAGTAAAACTGGGATTGGTTCTTTTGCTCCTGAGGGGTCATAAATACACACTGGCTGAAAGACCAGCCTAGCTTTACCTCCTATGTTAAAAGGATCGTTTTCCCGATAGACTGCTATTAGTTGAGGTTGACCAAACTTATCAATCATTAAAGTCATAAAAATCTGGTTTTGGTCAGCTAGTTCTTGCAGGGTTACTAATTGATCAAATGAGTTTATTCTGTTTAAGGTTTGGGTCATTTCGCCTGTATTAGTAATTTCCAGCTCACTTATTACTACCTGTTGCATTTGACCTTGAAGCAAACCGGCCGTATCAGTGCTTTTTAGGGTTAGGGCAAAATATTGAGCATAATCATGATCAGCAAAAGGTTCACCAATTAAAACCGCCAAATTACCATGAACTGCTCCATCGCGGCCGATTAATTCTATCGTCATTAACTTTTCGCCAACTTGCTGACCAGTTATATCTCTGAGACCTTGGGCCAAAGCCCAGCCAATCGCTTGAATTTCAATTGGCCCGCCAATAGGAACAGCGCTGACATAGTGTAAACAACATCTATCTTCAAGGGCGCCTGGTTCTAAGGCTTTAAGCTCAATTCTAGCTGGCCAAACACCAAGAGCATCTGCTGCTTCAACCCCAGCCCAAGCGCTGAAAACTATATGAACTCCATAATTAAGAAATAGTTTGATTGAGGCAAATCGACTGGTAGAAACTACTATTGGCGTGCTAACAGTTAAAGTTTCTGCTTCAACAAGAGCTTCTTCAGAAATTGTAATTAAGGCCTGGGTTACTTCACCAGTTTCCATATTAACTACGTCAATTGTGTGAAGTCCTGGTCCAAGCTCAACTATGGCGGCTTCGGAAAGAACCGTTTCTGCGGCGAGGGCTGTGCCCCACCTTTGTTCAGAAAAGGCAATTGCTTCGTCTAGGCTGGTAATGCCTTTAAATTCAGGAACACCGGAAATATTTTTAACACCGATAGTGTTCCACCATTCTACTGGATTGTGTTTTAGAGCCAACGGTTCGCTTTGAGCTAACCAAATTTCTAGTTGAGTTATTTCCATCTCCAATTGTGTTTTTTCTGCACCACTAGCCATGCTTAATATTTGACGCCTTCCATTTAATGCCTGCAAAAGATCATGAGAAAACCCAGCAATCGCCTGTTCTTTAAAAAGCTGGACGGCAAGAGCTTGTTCTTCAGTAATAATTGATACTATTCTGACATCAGTTGGCAGACGAAGATTATAAACACCCGGAGTATTTCCGGCAGCTAATTGGAAAAAATCAATATTAACTACTAAACGATCATGACTCATTGGGCTGTTTGTAACTATCCCGCCATATTGATTAGAAATAAGGGTTAAATCATTCTTGGCCAAATCATCAAGTAGGCTAATAAGCTGTTCAAAAGATTGAGGATTAATTGTTCCTGGCCCTCCAGCTCCAGTAGCGCCAGTTATTAGGTCGCCATAAGAGCCAGTGTCAACGCCAACTAAATCCGGCCAAAATTCAGCCACAGTTTGGCCGGGAACAATTTGTTCAAATATTGCCGGAGAAAGAGCAGCAGCGGCTTCAGCTGGCGCAGGGGGAAGAACTGTTGATTTTGGAGGGCCGCCACAACCCAAAAGTAAACCGGCTACGGCAGTTAAATAGAAGAGCCTTATTCCTGCTTCAATAAATCTATTAGCCATATTATCCGGGCAGGAATAAAGGGATTATAGCATATTTCAGAATTTTTCCAGGGTGGAGGTGTCGCCGATCGGCAGACCGAGCTCTTTGGCGCGCAAAAAGCGGCGGACGATCTTTCCGGAACGGGTTTTAGGCAAACTATCCACTATTTCAATTTCCCGCGGATAAGCATGTCCGGCCAAATAACGCTTAACAAAAGTTTTAATTTCTTCTTCAAAAGTTTTGCCGGGTTTAACCCCTTCTGCCAGAACTATAAAAGCCTTAATGATTTGTCCCCGCATTGGATCCGGTTTACCGATTACGCCCGCTTCAATAATTTTCGGATGCGCCACCAGGGCGGATTCGACCTCAAATGGCCCCACCCGTTCGCCGGCAGTTTTAATCACATCATCATCCCGGCCGATAAACCAAAAATAACCGTCTTTGTCTTTATAAGCCTGGTCGCCGGAAATATACCAACCTTTATTAAAATAAGATTGGTATTTTTTTGGCCGGCGCCAGATTTTTTGCATCATTGACGGCCAGCCGGGCTTAATGGCCAGATGGCCTTCGGTTAATAGGGGTAAAGATTTGCCCTTATCATCAACAATGTCAGCCGTAATTCCCGGAAAAGGTTTGCCCATAGAACCGGGTTTAATGGCTAAGCAGGGATAGTTGGCAATTAAAATCCCGCCGGTTTCTGTTTGCCACCAATTATCATGGAAAGGTAAACCAAAAGCTTTTAATCCCCACCAAATTGCATCCGGGTTAAGCGGTTCGCCCACGCTGGCCATGTGGCGCAAGCTGGATAAATCATATTTTTGTACTGTTTTTAAACCGCCGGCCGCCAGCATACGTACCGCCGTTGGAGCGGTGTACCAGACATTAACTTTATAATCCTGGATTAATTGATACCATTTGTCCGGATCAAAACGGCCGGCATGGATTAAAGATGCCGCTCCGTTAGCCCAAGAACCAAGAATTTCATAAGCAATGCCGGTTACCCAGCCCGGATCAGCGGTACACCAATAAACATCATTTTCCTGTAAATCCAAAACCCATTTAGCCGTCATATATTCATGGACAATGGCTAAATGCTGGTGAATCACGCCTTTGGGTTTACCGGTAGTGCCGGATGTATAAAGCATAAAGGCCGGGTCGGTTGGTTCAGTTCGGCAGATATGGGTGGTTTGCGGTGCCAGCTCCATAAAGTTTGGCAAAGAAAGCAATTTTTTATTTTTATTTTGCAGAGCATCAGTTAATAAAATGTATTTTAATTGAGGTAATTGCGGCCAAATTTTTTCTACTCTGGGGAAAAGCTGGCTATTGGTAACTAAAATTTTGGCATCAGAATTTTCTAAACGGTCCAATAGTGCCTGATGGCCAAAAGCGGCAAATAAAGTGCCGGCAATGGCGCCGGTTTTTAAAGTGCCTAAAAAACCATAATAAAGTTCAGGTACTCTGGGTAAGAAAAAGAAAACCCGCTCGCCCTTGTCAATTCCAAGGGTTTTTAATACATTGGCAAACTGGCTGGATAACCAGGTTAATTCCTGAAAAGTAAATTTGCGCTGTTCATCATCCGGACCATGCCAATATAAAGCCACTTTATTTTTCCGCTCTTCAGTTAAAACATTGGCATCCATGGCCGCATAAGCCGCGTTTAAATGGTCTTTATCGAGCCAGTTAACCTGTTTATAATGTTCTTTATAATTAAAGCTGTCATAAGTTTTTTGATAGTTAATCAAATTAGGTATGAATTTAAGTTTTTGTTTAGTGATAAGTTTTGGTTTTTGCATATTTTCTCCTTTGCTCCGGGTATTGCCATTTTCCGCTTGCCACCATATTTTTAAAAGTAACG
>JAHJAY010000014.1 GCA_018813815.1 Patescibacteria group bacterium
ACTTAGTCTGCTGTCAGCATCAACCAATAAGCTGCGGCAGCCATGATTCGGGTGACAACTGGTGTTCAGATAGCCGGCCTTGCAACTGCAGCAACAATGGCATTGTCCGCTGTGGTTCAAGCTGTCTTTATGGCTGCAGCCTGGGTGAGTGTCAGACAAAAAAAGCCGAACCACCACCTTTACCTATGGGTTATAGCTGTACTAATCCTGATACCGGGCTGTGTACCTATGTTGAAGGCGGGTCTCACTCTGTACGTTCTCTTTGTGAAGCTAACTGCCGGGTTGAAAAAGAGGTAGCAAGCAATGAAGGAACAACTGAAGAAGATCTCTGTTTACATGATTGTAAAGACCCTTCTCAATGTGAAACCACCACTGAAGGCAAGTGTGATTATGGCTTGGTGTGCTGTGTGGAGCAAAAAGAGCGGCTGTGGGAAGAACCGGAGGAGGAAATAGAACCGGATGATTATCAAATACCAATTGAACCAGAATTGCCACCTATTGAAATTAATGAATTTATGGAAGAATCGATCCCGCGCGCTATGGCTCTTGCCACTCAAGCTGAAATATTTGATGCTCTGGAAAACCTACCAACCAGCGCTATTCCAACTGCCGCCATGCTAGAAGAAAAAACTGTTGAATTAATTGCAAGAATGAACGATCAAAATGCCAGCTCTCAATTATATAATTATATTATTAACAACCCAAATGATCAAAAAATACTTAACGATCTATCTAGATATTATTCAAAAACAGGATTGCCAGCGCCAGAATCAATAGCCAGCCTTTTAATAGCTGAAAAAAATTATCTCAGTCAAGAAGGTGTTTCTTTAAACCCAGAAGGAAAATCCATGGGGTGTGTACCTACCAGTTTAACTATGGCGGCAGCCTTCGGTGATTATATCCCTCGTTTTTCTGACCCAAATGAAATAGTCAATTGGTGGATTGAAAATAATTTTCAAACGCAAGAATTTAACCCACAAACAGGCACTAAAGAAGAGATTCCATATAATCTTGGCTACCGGATTAATTTTAGTGAAGTTTTTAAATTTAATGAAACCGTAAGTCTTTTTCCAGAAAAAATTATTACACAAGACTTTGCAATAATCGTTACTGATGTTCAATATTTAACCGATCCCCACTTTAGATCAAATGACATTATAAGCACTGGTGGTCATACTGTCGTTTTTGTTGCCGGCCCAATAACAACCACTTACCCGATCGATAGTTCTAATGTTATAACTTCATATGTAATAGCTGACCCATATAAAGATCTTTACTTAACAAATAATACTTCTTTTGGCCCTGTAGGCCCTGGCCCCGAAAGATTAATTCCGGTTGGCCATTTATTTTTTGTGCCGGAAAGTTTATTTATTGAAAATGTTGAAGATTCAGTTATAAGATTTTACCCCGAAACTCCACTTTGGTAACCTCACTCCCTCACCACAAAAACAACCTCAAGCTCTTCAGGTTGCCAGGCCAAACTAAGGTTGGCCTGCTGATAAACTGCCGCTTCGTCTTTGTTCACCGCGCCGATCCGGCCAATAATCAAGCCTCGCGGCCAGCCGGCCTCACCGCTGGTCACCACCAACTGCTCTTCAGCCAAGTTATATTTAGTTAATACTTTTTCAATAATCACGCCCCCACCTTTACCTTGTGCTTGTCCCATAACTACTGAATCACTAATCATGGCCGATGCTAAAAAATCAGGATGGGTTACCAACCGCACCCGGCTTCTTTGCGGTTGAACTTCAATAACCTGTCCAAGCAAATGATTTTCTGTTACCACTGACAGCCCTTCAACCACACCGGCATCACTGCCTACTGCCAAAAGTAAAGTCTGATTTTCCCGACCAATCACATGACCAAGAATAAACTGCCAATCCGGCGGCAAGGGCGATCCCATGAGTTTTTTTAAGCGCTGATTTTCTTTAACTAAATCAGCAATTTTAGCCTCCAGGGCAGTTTCTTCTCTTTGACAGCTAGACTCTTGATTTGGCTCAAGCCGCGCTTGATAAAGTTTTTGCTGTAACGGCTGACTCGCTTTTTCCAGCGGCCGACGCAGCCAATCTAAATAGCCGCTGTTATCAAAAAAAAATAAACCGCCGGCAGTTAAAATCAAAATTAAAATTGTTTTTTGCAGATTATTTTTCATATGATTATCCCTGTAGACTTCAGTCTAGTCGGGATCCCGTTCAGGCTAACGCCTGCCGGGAGTATATTTAGCAACTACCGCAGAACACTGGTTGACCCCAAAAGCGGAAGGCCAAGCTTAAAACCATTGGCGGCAAAACCGCACCCCAAAAAACCTCGCTGACTTGATGGGTTTTTAAACTCACCCGCGACCAGCCAACTAAAGCCACTAGTAAATATCCCAACCAAAACCAAGGGCCGAAAAAAACCACTAGAATAAATATCAGGCTGCTTAAAACTCCAGTATGTGTGCTGATTTTATAGCGCGTAATAATGGTAAGAAAAACCAAAAATAAAACATAGAGGGAAATTAAAAGCCGCATTATTTCTAATTTACCAAACCAGGACGCGGCTAAAATGCCTAAAAAATGACACAGAGCGGTAAAAACATAAATCGGCAAACGTTCTTGCCTCACACTCCATTCCCAATTGGACACTTTGCGCTTTGCCAATGACACCAGAAAATAAACAAAGGGTAAAAAAATGTCAAAAAAACCTAAAGCGAGAAAAAAACGCCAAGGTAAATTATTAATCCACCCCCAATACATAGCCAATACAATGGTTATACCCGCCACCATCGGCGGTTCAAAAATGCGCGAAATCCACCAGGCATATTTTGACAATTTTTTCATACTATTTCACCATTACTTGTTTTAATAAGGCCTCATCGCTCAGCACCTTGCCACAACCACGCACCACCGCTTCCTGAGCTTTTTCAACCAGCCAAACATTCATTTTAGTGGCTTCGCCAATCACCTTATCCAAACCATACAGCTGGCCGCCGCCACCGCACAAAACTACACCATGCTTCATAATGTCAGCCACCAGCTCCGGCGGTGTTTCCTCTAAAGTATCAACCACATAGGTCACAATCCGCTGAATCACCGGCATGATTGCTTCTCTAACTTCAAGACTGCTAATGTTTAAAGATTTTGGCAGGCCGGTTTCCATGTCACGACCGCGCACCACAGCTCTTTTGGGTTTAGGAAAAGCGGCGGCGCTTCCAATTTTAATTTTTAACTGTTCTGCGGTTACTTCACCCAACAATAAACCATGACGCAAACGAATATAGGCAGTAATCGCTTCATCCAACTCATCACCGGCAATCCGTAAACAACGATCGATCACAATACCACCTAAAGAAATCACGGCAATATCAGTCGTACCGCCGCCAATATCAACTATCAATTGGCCGTCAGGTTCTAAAACCGGCAGGCCGGCACCAATTGCCGCGGCCATTGGCTCTTCAATTAAATAAGCCTGACGAGCACCGGCGCTTAGTGCCGCATCAGCCACTGCCCGACGCTCAACTTCAGTCACGCCGGAAGGAATTCCAATAACTACTTTAGGCCGGGGAATGCGGGGAATAATGGCCGGCACTTGGTGAACAAGTTGGACATAGTATTTTAACATTGCTTCAGTGGCATCAAAGTCAGCAATCACGCCGTCGCGCAAAGGTCGAATCGCCTCAATTAAGTCCGGGGTTTTACCGACCATGTCTTTGGCTTTTTTACCGATTGCCAAAACTTTGCCGGTTTTTTTGTCTCGGGCAACAACTGAAGGTTCCCGAATCACCACTCCCTTACCCTTAACAAACACCATTGTATTAGCTGTCCCTAAATCAATACCCAAATCATAGGAAAATAAACCAAATAAGAAATCAAGTATCATAATGTTTTACTGCAAATACTTAGCTACGGATTGGGCGAATTTGGCAAAATCCCCCAACTGGTTGTTTAATTTATCCACCACTTTTTCATAGTCAATTTTAAGGTAGTCGTGAACTAAAATATTTCTAAAGCCGGCAATGCTGGAAAATTCCCCGGCAAATTTTTTAGTCAAAACCCCCTCTTCACCTAAAATCAAAAGGCTGTCTTTATAATCCTCTGGGGTGCGAAAACGATACTCAGCAATCAATTGGCCGGCTACATCCAAAACTACTTCAGCAGATAATTGCATAAAACGTTCAATTGCCCCGCGCTTAATATCGTCTTTAATTAAATCCCCGGCTGTGACCTTTCCAAAACCCCGTAAAAGCTCAACATACCCGCCCAAAACAACAAGCTTCTCATGTATTTGACTTATTCTGTCTTTTTTATTCATTTTTAAAACCCTCCTGAGCCATTAATTCTAACTGGCGAAAATGAATTCTATGTAAATACGGCTGAATGTCTAAATACTGCTTAATAATTCGTTTTTCCAAATTTACCATTTTTGATTCATTTTTAACTAAAACCGTTTTGTTGGGAAAAATTATACTGTAAGCAAAGCTTAAATGGGCTTGACTTAAATCAACAACCTCAACTTTCTCCGTCTTTAAAACTCCCATCAAGTCACTAATAAACCGGCAGCGTAGATCAAACCTTCTTGATTTACTTATGCTGTCTTTAAATAAAACCGCAATGTCAATATCGCTTAACTTGGTGTTTTTACCGGTTGCCTGAGAGCCAAAAAGATAAACCAAATCAACCGGTTGGTTTTTAAAATAATCAGCTAATTTCTTTAACCGCGCTTTATCTAACATAATATTATCATTATACTATAGCTGGTGAGATGAATCTAACTAAAACCTGTAACCAAATCATTACTTATTCTTTTTACGCCCTGTTTTTCCTGGTACCGCTGATTTTATCCCCTTGGAATTTTGAGTTGTTTGAGTTTAGCAAAATGCTGCTGGTTTACAGTTTAACTATTGTTATCACCGCCGCGTGGCTGATTAAAATGCTTGTCCGGCGCCGGATAAATTTTCAAGCCACGCCGCTGGCCATTCCTTTGCTGATCTTTTTTGCTTCCCAGCTTATATCAACTGTTTTAAGCATTGAACCCCACACTTCAATTTGGGGCTATTATTCCCGCTCTCATGGTGGCCTACTTTCCACCATCAGTTATTTGCTACTCTACTGGGCTTTTGTCAGTAATATGAGTAAAAAAACTGCGCTCTCTGCCCTTCACCGCCTGCTTGGCAGTGCCGCACTGATAGCCGGTTATGGGATTTTAGAACACTTTGGCATTGACGCTCAATATTGGGTTCAAGATGTCCGCAACCGGGTTTTTTCTACTTTAGGACAGCCTAATTGGCTCGCCGCCTGGCTCGTCGCTCTCATCCCATTAACATGGGTTACGCTAAATTCAAAACTAAACACTGTTCACCATTTGTTGTTTGCTGTTTACTATATCTGCCTTCTCTACACCAAATCCCGCTCCGGTATTCTGGCTTTTGCTGTGGCTTACATAATTTTCTGGGGAATTACGCTTCTAAAACGCCAGGCGCTCAAACAATTTTTACTGATTACCGGTTACTGTTTACTGATTACTATTCTCATCGGCACCCCCTACACGCCGAATTTAAAACAACTCCTGAACAAAACTGAGGCTCCGGTTCAACCTGTAGAAAACATTGTTGATCTGCCGGCTATTTCCGAATCCGGTGATATCAGAAAAGTGGTTTGGCGCGGCACTCTTGACGTTTGGAAACATTGGCCGGTTTTTGGCTCCGGCGTGGAAACTTTTGCTTACTCGTATTACAATTTCCGGCCCCAGGAACACAACGATCTCTCCGAATGGGACTTTTTATATAACAAAGCTCACAATGAATATTTGAATTTTCTGGCAACTACCGGAATTGTCGGTTTAACCAGCTATTTACTATTAATTATCTGGACCTTGGTGTGGATGCTGAAAAAAATAAAAATGCAGGCTGATTGTCGATTGCTGGTTGCCGGCTTATTCACTGGCTACAGTTCAATTTTGGTCAGCAACTTTTTTGGCTTTTCAGTGGTGACTGTGGCTTTACAATTCTTTCTTTATCCGGCGCTGGTTTTTGTCCTGACTGAAAACGAAAAACCCCTAAAGCCTAAACCCTGCGCCCTACGCCCTAATCAAATCATTGCTATTAGTATTATTCTCCTGATCGCCGTTATCTTTTTATTCCGGCTGGCTCAGCTTTGGCGGGCTGATTTCTTTTTTAGCAAAGGCAAAAAACTACTTAGCCAACAGCCGGTTCAAAGTTATATTTTCTTAGAAAAAGCCACCACCATTTATCCCAGTGAAGCTTTTTTCCATAATACCCTGGCTGATTCGGCCGCTACTCTGGCTCTGGCTTATCACCAACAACTTGACCCGGCTCAGGAAGCCACGCCGCAAGCTTCGCAAGCAAGCGGACAGGCCACACAGACAGCGATCCAGCAAAACCGCGATCTGCTGGTTAAAAAAGCTCTGCAGTCAAGCCAAAAAACCCTGGAGCTTAATCCGGTCCATTTAAACTTTTATAAAACCCAAGTTAAAACTTTAATCACTTTGGCCAGTATTAATCCGGAATATAATCAGGTCGCAATTCAACTATTGGAACAAGCAATTCGTCTGGCCCCGACTGACGCTAAACTATATCTTAATCTCGGTTTAATGCAGGGATTTCTGGGTCAAAATGAAACTGCCATCAGTTTGTTGGAAAAAACTATTGATCTTAAGCCTGATTATGCCAAGGCTCGCCGCTCTTTAGCTCAGCTTTATCATCAAAACCAACAAGCTAAAGCCGCCATTGACCAGCTAAACTATGTGCTGGAACGGATCAATCCAACTGATGAAGAGGCTCAACAACTACTCAAGGATTGGAGTAACTAACTTCGCAATACTTGCAGATCACCTGTTAGGCACGATATACTGATTTTATGACCGCAAAATGGCGAGTGTTATTAGTATTGGTGGGAATTTTTTGTCTGGTCAATCTCTACCCTGTGCGCGTTAACGCCGCCTGTACTGACATTGATGAATTTGGCCGGCATACAGAAAACCCCTACCCGGAATCAGCGTGTCCGGTTCCGCCTTCGGAAGATGCTGACTGGTGCAGTGCCGACTTGTTCACTGTTACTAAAGAAGTAAAAATCCCCAGAAGCCAAGCTTGCATTACCACTGAAGACCGCCACATTGAATGCGAGGCCGGTGTTACTGCTTTATACACTGAACTGCCTTTGCTGAATGTCACCCGCGATGATGTCCGCCCTTGCTTAGATACAGGTACGCTTAAATGGGAGTATATTTTGCCCTGGCTGGTTGGTGAACAAAAACGCGAACCAGTCGCTGATACGGAAACTTATTGCGGCCATCTCACTGATCCGATTCTTTTTAACAAATGCCTGAGTGAAATTTTTAAAGAACAAGAAGCTCGGTCCGGGGTTTTACAAAAACTCACCTCAGCCGAAGAACAGAACAAATTGAAAATCCAAATGATTGAACGGCTGCACAGTGTTTCCAGTTTAGATCAACTAATCCATGATTATATAGTTTGTTATTATGACAGTTCCGGTAAAGTTATTAATGAGCAGGATCAACTGACTCCCACCGGAGAACTCCGATCTGATATTAAAGAATGGCGCTTGAGCAATTATACTGGTAATTTGCCGCCGGAAAACAACTGCCAATATTTAACTAATATGCTGGAATATTCTAACTGTCAAACCGATTATCAAAAACGTTTGAAGGCTTGGAAAAAAACAATTGCCGGCCAATGCTGGTCAGCTGTACCCATGGTTTCTAAAGACCCGCTTAAAGTGCCGTTGATTTTGGCTGTACCTAATGACGGGCCTAACGGACAAACCGGTTCTCTCTGGGGCGATGGCAATAGCGGCAAGTCTTTTAGCCTCGGCCGAGCCAACCTCTTCCTGCCTCATGTCCAAGGCACAATTGAAGCTACTGGTTTTCTGCAAAAATTACTGGCTCCCAAAGAAAGCAATCGCCGGGCAGAAACTTCCGGCGGCCTAATAATTGCCAGCCCGGCTAATTACACTTCATCAGTGCTCGCCGCTCAAGCTTGTGGCGCATCCTGTATTTATAAAGATAATCCTCTGGGAGTAAATGGCTGTAATCCCAAAGTTACTGTTTGGAATCCGGGCGACTATATTTATGGCCCGCCAGGCGAAAACGGCAATAATCCCTGGATACCTGACAAAGGCACACTCCTCCAAACCGATTGGACTGTAGCTGAAGATATTGGCAATTGTGATAATCCTAAATTTGACGATAAATATCTGGTCAGCGGCATTGAAGCCAAATGCGTCAGTGACGAATGCCGCAGTTATCCCCACATTGACGACTTAGGTAATGAATTGTGTCGTTGCTGGCGTTCAGTGCCTGAAGACACTTACCGGTTTTCCACTCAAGGTTTGCCCTGGATGGTTCCGGGTGACACCTTTAAACATTTAGCTGATATTTTTGCGTTTGATAAATTTGCTTTTTTGCGCAGTTTAAGCTTGTATTCAGGCGATATTTATCCTGAACCGGGCAGTGGCCAGGAAATCTTAAAAATGCCGGGTGAAGGTTCGCTGGGCTATGGCTGTGAAGGCAGTGGAACCTATGCTTCCGGCTATGATAAAGGTTTAGGAAAAATTTATTATGAATGGCTGGGCACTTTGCAAAATATGCGGCAGGAACTAATTAGAAACCGCTACCCGGCTGAGTTTGGCGATGTTCAAACCACTCTGGAAAAAAATATGGCCGGCTGGACCGGATTTGGCTATTGTAAAACTTCTTCTTCGGGCTATTCTTCCTTGCCGGCAACGCCCGGATCTCCCGGGACTTATCCGGTGCCGCCGATTCCAGCAGATGATCCAATTTGCGGCGGTGACAAATATTGCAATCCCTATTGTTATGAAGATCATTACAAACATTATTATGTTCAACAATGTTTTGATACAACTTATGACTATCAAGGCCAGTCCTATACGGTCGATTTTTGCTCCCAGCAATATACTTATTTAATTTTCGGCAACAGCGAAGATCCTGAGAAATCTCAACAAGATTGTTGTCATAGCACAACTGATCTTCATGCTTATTTAGACAACGGCACTTGTGCCATAATCCCCTCACCATCGCCATCGCCCAGCTTACCAAGCTGCAATCCACCAGTAGGAGAATATAAAATCTTAACTCCTGGAGAAACTGATTGCAGTAATTATAGTCACATCTATCCTGTTCTTTGCCAACTGCCCAGCGGACAGATAGTTTGCCGCAGCAGCAGTGACCAAAACAATACCTGTATTGATGAGGACTGTGATGGCTTTGTTGGTTATATCCCTGACGAATGCAGTATAAGTGAAGCCAGAAGCAATGGAACTCCCATACCATACTGGCTCTGCATTGAAAACACTTGCCAGCTCAGATTTTCAGATTGCTTGCCTAAATAATAAAGATATAATACCCTTATGGCTATAAAAATCATCACTATTCCTGATCCTAAATTGCGGAAAAAATCTCGTCCAATTAAGCAAATTGACAAAAAACTTCTCCGCTTTATTGAAGAACTTAAACAGGTTTTACTTATCAGCGAAAACCCGCCGGGCGTAGGTTTATCTGCCCCGCAAATCAATAAAAACTGGCGCATTTTTGCCACTTATTTCCGGGCCGATTCGCCTCGAGCTAAAGAATATACCCCTTCTCCTAAAATCCAAATTTATCTCAACCCCCAAATTACTAAAACTTCCAAATTCCTTACTTTAGGTCCGGACAAGAAAAATCCGATTATGGAAGGTTGTTTATCAATTCCCAAAATTTACGCGCCAGTTAAACGCCATAAACAAATTGTCCTTGAGTATCACCAGCTCTCACCGGATAACAAAAGCCTGGTTAAAAAAAACCAATCTTTCTCGGGTTTTGCTGCCCGCGTGGTTCAACACGAACTCGATCATTTAAATGGCATTCTATTTATTGATCGCACCAAAGAACAAAAAAACCAGCTCTATGTTTTACAAAACGACCAGCTTATCCCATTAACAACCGACTAACAAACATACATTTTCACTTACGATCGTGAGTGGTTTTGCACAACAATAAAAACCAATGACAAAAATAAGCATCGCTATTTTCAGCTCTTCAGCCAAAGCCTTGCCTGCCTTAAAAGCGCTGATTAAAGATAAAAACCTTGAAATCAACTCTATCGTCACTGCCTTGCCAAAACGCCGCGGCCGGGATAAACAATTGACCCCTAATCCGATTGCCCTTTTTGCCCAACAGCAAGGAATTAAATGCCTTGAATTAAATGATTTTCAGTTACTGTCTACTGATTACTGTCTACTGATTACTGACTTATTCCTCATCCTCGACTTTGACCTCCTCCTGCCCCCAGAATGGTTTAACCACCCAAAAAACGGCACACTTAATCTTCATTTTTCTTTATTGCCTAAATACCGCGGACCGGCACCAGTCCAATGGGCGCTAATCAAAGGCGAAACTGAAAGCGGCATCAGCCTGATTAAAATTAATGATAAATTTGATCATGGACCCATTGTTTATCAAAGAAAATTCCCCATTGATTTGAATGATACGGCTGAATCGCTTTATGTTAAACTTTGGCAGGAAACGAGTAAAATACTTGGTCAAACCATAAAGCAATATATCAAAGGCAATCTTAAATCAATAACCCAGCCAGTTAAATCACCGACTGCTTATGCCCGGCGGCTAACTAAGACTGACGGTTTTGTTGCTTGGCATAAATTAGAAACTGCCATGAAGGGCACTCAAGCCAACCGACTTCATAACCTAATCCGCGGACTACATCCCTGGCCAGGCGCTTACACCACAATTCAAACCGGGAAAAAAGAAATACAGTTAAAAATTCTCTGTTCAAAAATAGAAAATAACTGCCTGGTTCTGGAAACTGTTCAGTTGTCAGGCAAATCGCCGATCAGCTTTAAGGCATTTATCGCCGGACACCCCAATCTCTATTAATAACACTGAGTGCGGGAAACTTATTATAGCAGAAAGGTGAATTCTAATCAGGATCCGAACACTTTTAATAATTTTAACTCATTTTTAAATGCTTCTCTAGGGGTTTGATAGTTAAGGCATTTTCTGGGCGTGTTATTAATTTCTTCAATAATACAGTCAAGCTCAAATTGAGAAAT
>JAHJAY010000015.1 GCA_018813815.1 Patescibacteria group bacterium
ACTTAGTCTGCTGTCAGCATCAACCAATAAGCTGCGGCAGCCATGATTCGGGTGACAACTGGTGTTCAGATAGCCGGCCTTGCAACTGCAGCAACAATGGCATTGTCCGCTGTGGTTCAAGCTGTCTTTATGGCTGCAGCCGGGGTGAATGTCAGACAAAAAAAGCCGAACCACCGCCTTTACCCATGGGTTACAGCTGTACTAATCCTGATACAGGCTTGTGTACCTATATTGAAGGCGGTGATTATCCGGACAGGGGAAGTTGTGAGAGTGAGTGTGGTGAAAGTTATGAGTCTGAAATGATTAGTTGTCCTTATAGCTGTCAATCAGGCTGTCTGGAAACTAACACTATATATAACACTTACTGTAGTCTTTCTAACCTGGTTTGCTGTAAACCTGCAGCAGCTGATGCTCCTTGCCAATATAGCTGTAAAGACCCTTCCCAATGTGAAACCACCACTGAAGGTAAGTGTGATGCTGGTTTGGTCTGCTGTAGTGAGAGAAAAGATACCCGGTGGACTGTACCCACGCCTACGCCCACCATCTTTGTTCATCCGGATCATATACCTGCAACAGCAACAACCTGGGATGATATTAATAAATGGAGCAGGAAATATACGATTGACAATGGCGTTTGTGTGGAAAGTTCTGTTGGCGCTTTAAACTTGCAAGAATGCCTGAATCTAACTGGTTCAAGGACTGAAGAAGAAAAAGAAGAATTGAATTGTATCCCATCCGGCGGTGTAGCCAATAACTGTGGTGATTGCTGTCCTAATGCCGGTTGCACCCAGATCAAACACCAAGATCCTGCGGCTGAAGGTGTATTCCAATTTGACTCCGGAGTTATTTGTTCCAGTAATGCTGAGTTAGCCGCTCAAGCTGATCCTGAAGTAGCTTTGGCTATTGCCGCGCTTGGAGCCGGAGCTTTGTTGGGACAGGCTCCTGCAGAAACACTTACAAGTCTTTATTTAAATACCAGTAATTATATGGCTAATCTTTCATCCGCTTATCCTTGGTTGTCAACAGCAGCTAATACTGCTGGAGCAACTGCAGGAATAATCGGGATGTTTGCTCACCGTGACGCTTGTCAGCAAAACCCAACGTCAGATGCCTGTTTGTATGGTGCAGTCGGTTTATGGCAATTGGGTGGAGCTCAAGCAATAGTTGGCCAAACTAAAAGTGCTATTCGAGGAATAGGTCAGGGGGTAGGAAGCCTGGCTGGTGATTTACGGAGTATTCCAACTGTAGAAAACTATGAAACTTTATTAAAAGATAGGGACGGAGGATACATAATGCCGCTTAACCAACAAGAAAGCTCATTTTATGATTTTGAGAAATATTTAGCAGAGCGAGAAAGAAGATTTCTTTTATAATTGGATGATCAACTTTCATTAAGTGAACGAAGAGCAGCGTTGGCAACTGGAAACCCCAATCCTCTTAGGACTGTGATGTCCCAGGAAGATTTAGCGTATATTTATCTGGGTCCAGAAATTACCGCGCTTCGTCAAGCTGGTGTAGGGGTTGATTTTGTAGAACTTCAAAATTCCCTTGGAGGAGCTAATACAGACAGTATAAAGTTAGCTGATTGGTTGGTGGTAGAATCACCAGAATTGGCTCTGCATGTTATCAGACATGAATCCAGTCACATAGAAACAACACTGCAGCTTGGGGGCGAAATGGGAGAAATGTATGGTGGGCGTATTGGTCCTGGATATACAGGACTTCAAGCTTTTGTTAGGGATGAATTGTTGGCGAGAGAGACTACAGTTCATATGGCAGAATTAATGGGTGCTTCTGATTTTAACGCTAATCAACAGATTAAATGGATTGAAACCATTATTGCAAGAGACCCCCAAAATCCGGCTAACTGGGCAAGGGTTTTTAATCGATTAATTAAAGAAGTTGAAATATCAGCAGCCTCGTATTTGTATCCACAACAACCAATTACAGACCCCTCTTTACTATTGCCAGCTAATTTAGATTAAGACGTTTGAAGCGAATTTTTTTAAATCTACAAAGTAACCTTTACTTATTTTTTAATTACAATAAGTGCTTTATAATAATTAGCAATGACTCAAGCTTTAAAAATATTTTGTGATGGTGGGGCGCGGGGTAATCCCGGTCCGGCGGCGATTGGCTTTGTGATTTATAACCAGCAAGGAGAACTTATTCACCGACAGGGTATTGCTATTGGAAAAGCTACCAATAATGTGGCCGAGTATCAGGGTGTGATCCACAGCTTAAAGTGGTTAAAACAAAACTACTTAAATAAATATAAACCAACGATGATTAATTTTAATTTGGATTCTAAATTAGTGGTTAATCAGCTCAGCGGTTTATTTAAAATTAAAAAACCTCATTTGCAAAAATTGGTTTTATTAATTAAACAATTGGAAAGAGAACTAGTTGTGCCGGTGACTTATTGTTATATTCCCCGCGAAAAAAATTATCTAGCCGATCAACTTTTAAATCAAGCTTTAGACCAATTGATGTCATAACCTTCATGGCTGGGAAGCGCCTCGAACGGTCGGCGAATTTTGTGAAAGAGAATAATAAAAGAGTTGCAGGTTGGTTAATAATTCACTAAACTAGAAAGAGTTGGTTGTTTAACTGCCCTATGAAGAAAATTAAAAAAACTAGTTTGGAAATTAAAACTGATTTTTCCTCACCCAATGTATTGGTGGCCGGCGGGGCCGGTTTTGTTGGTTCTCACCTTTGCCAAGTTTTATTTGAACAAGGCTGTAAGATTTTTTGCATTGATAATTGGACCACTGGTAGGAAAGAAAACATTGAGTCATTATTGGATGCGCCCAATTTTACTTTTTTAGAACACGATATTAACAAATCTTTTGCTCAATCCTTGCCAAAGTTTGATTATATTTTTCATTTAGCCGGCATGGAGGCTTATTTAAATAATAGCCAGCTTAATTTAGAGAGCTTATTGGTGAATGCCAAAGGAACGGAGCGGCTTTTAAAATTAGCGGCTAAACAAAAGAGTAAATTTCTACTAGCTTCTTCTCATCAGGTTTATAGCGGCATTGTTTCTAAAACATCGCTAGAAGATTATTTTGGCGCCAGTGCCACAGCGATGGGAACTTTTAGTCACCATGAAGCTAAGCGGTTTGCTGAAGCCCTAGTGACTCTATTTGTTAAAAACCAAGCAGTGGATGCTAGAATTGTGCGTTTAAATCATATTTACGGTCCGCATATGGACATTAATGCCGGCAATGAAATCAGCCGGTTATTTAAAAATTATAAAGAAAATAAAAACTTGGTTTTAGTTGGTGAAGGCTTACAAAATTTTTATCCGACCTATGTGGCAGATGTAGTTAATGGCATGATGCAGGCAATGTTTTTGCAGGGAACTCAAGGTAGGATTTTTACCTTGGTTAATTCAGAGGCAACGACTTTATTAAATTTGGCTTATGTTTTACGGAAAATTTCTAAGAAAAATTTAGAGATTGAATTTATAGCCGGTGAAGCGATTCCGACAACAGCGCTTGACAAAGATGCGTTTCAGACTCAAAAAACACTGGGCTGGCAGCCGATGATTTCTTTGGAAGAGGGGATTAAAAAAACTTTAGGTTGGCTGGATGGCGAAACAGTACAAGCGGTACAATCAATAAAAGCGGCAGCAACAACAATAAAACCAGCACAGCCAGCCCCGGCAGGCGTTAGCCTGGACGGGGTCCCGACTAGGCAAAAGCCTACCGGGACAAAGCCAAAAAAGTCTTTTTTCCAACACTTTAATCAATTAAAGTGTTGTTTTCGCCGGCCAAAACTAAAATTTAAGTGGTCTTCGCGAGCGGTTAGCGTATTAATCATAAGTTTATTATTGATTATTCTGCTTTCCGCCCCATTTTTGTTTTTAGCTTTTTATTCTTATCGTGGAGTGCGCGAGCTTAATAAGATTCAAACGGCTTTAAGTCAAGGGGACTTAGTCGCTTTAATTAATCAAAGTCAAAAAGCAGAAGTTTCTTTAGACCAGGCCAAAAAAGTTTTGCAAAATTTTAGTTGGTTAACTCAGCCTTTAGGTTTGGCGGCGGGCAGCCGGCGTTTAGAAATTATTTTGGATATTGGCGGCGAGTTGGCTTTTATTGGTCGGCAGGCGGGTCAAACAGCTGAAGCGGCCAGTAATTTAGTTAGCCATAGCTTAGTGGCTGAGCCGGCGAATTACGAAGACCTAATTAGCTCCATGAATGGTGCTTTGGAGCTGATAGAACAACATTTAGGTTTAATCCAGTCTTCTTTATGGGCTTATCCTAATTTAAGCAAAGTGGAACTTTTTAATCTGGGCGAAAAAATCATTTTACTTAGCAATTCTTTGCCCAAAGCAAAAACGGCCGTGGTTCAGGCAATTAGTATTGGCAAAGTGACGGATCGTTTAATTGCTTTAGATGGCAAGAAAACTTATTTAGTTGTTTTTCAAAATAATGCTGAGCTTCGACCTACTGGGGGCTTTATCGGTTCTTTTGGTTTATTAACTTTTGAAAAAGGCCGGTTGCTTGATTTTATTGTTGAAGATGTTTATGCGGCGGATGGGCAGTTAAAAGGACATGTTGAACCGCCGGCGGCTTTAAAAAAATATTTAGGTCAGGCGAGTTGGTATTTGCGCGACGCTAATTGGAGTCCTGATTTTCCTACGACGGCAAAACAAATTGAATGGTTTTTAAAAAAAGAAATCGGCCGCGAAGTTGATGGAGTAATCGGGATTAATTTAAACGCGGTTCAGTTGCTTTTGGAAGCAATCGGTCCGATTGAATTGGTTGATTATGGAGAAAAAATTACCGCTCAAAATTTATTTGAAAAAGCGGAGTATCATGCTGAGATTGATTTTTTTCCCGGATCAACCCAGAAAAAAGACTTTCTAGGCAGTTTGGCAGTTCAATTATTTGAAGCGCTTAATAATAGCACCAACGAAGAGTGGCTTAAACTGGCTCAAGCAATTAAATTGGCTTTTGGTCAAAAAGAAATTCTTTTAAGCCTGCATGATTCAGGTGCACAAAAAGTTTTTGATTCTCTCGGCTGGAGTGGGGCGATTAGACAGGCGAGCCCAATAGCTAATTCTTTAAAACAGCACCTGTTGATTGTTGAAGCCAACGTGGGGATTAATAAAGCCAATTACTTTTTGGATCGCAGTATTGACGGGACAGTTATTTTTCAAAAAGACAATAGTTTAAGCCAACAGCTTGTTTTGACTTACAAAAATCGTTCACCTTCTCAAAGTTGGCCGGCCGGAGATTATAAAACTTATCTGAGGTTTTATTTGCCTTCAGGTTTTCAGTTTGAGGACGCAAGTTTAATCAGCCTTGATGATTCTCAGAAAGAATTAGACCAACCGACAGTTGACGAAATCAGTGAATTGGATCGAAAAGTTTTGGGCTTTTATTTAGAAATTCCGGTTGGAGAATCGCGCCAGTTTTCCTTAAAATTAAAAAGCGATGACAAGTTGGTTTGGCAGCAAAAACTCAGCAACTACAGTTTATATTTACAAAAACAATCGGGGACTCAAGCCGATCCGATTCATTTAACCATTGAATACCCCAGCTTTTTCCGACCGATTAAAATTGTGCCCCAGGCCAAGATGTCTGAGGGAAAAATTGAATTTCAAGCAGAATTTGAGACTGATAAGATTTTTAGTGTTGATTTTGCCCGTTGAGTTATGTTATCTTTACCCATATGGTGAATCCACAATTAAACACTGAATCGAGAAAAATTTTTGGCCGTAAGGTTAAAACCCTGCGTCAACAAGATTTATTGCCAGCTACAGTTTATGGCAAAGAGCTTAAATCCGAGTCTTTAGCAATGGAACAAAAAAGTTTTAATTCCATTTATGAGCAGGTGGGGGAAACCGGATTAATTGACTTGAATATTAAAGGTGAGAAAAAAACTCGGCCGGTGTTGGTTCATAATCTACAACGTCATCCGGTAACAAACAAGCCATTACATGTTGAATTTCACCAAGTTGATTTAACTAAAAAAGTAACAGTTAATATTCCAGTTGAAATAACGGGTGAAGCGCCGGCAGTTGGTAAGGGCGGGGTGTTAGTTACTCTTTTAAATGAAGTAGAAGTTGAGGCTTTACCAAGTGATTTACCGGAAAAATTTGAAGTTGACATTTCCGGCTTAAAAGAACTTGGCCAATCGATTTTGGTTAAAGACTTAAAATATGATGCTAAAAAGATTAAGATTTTAATTGAAGATTTGGAAAGCCCGGTGGTACAGGTTGAAGAGCCGGCTAAAGAAGAAGAAAAAGAAGCGCCGGTAGCCGTTGAGGGAGAAGAAGCGGCTGAGGCTGAAACTAAAGAGGGTAAAGAAGAGAAAAAGGCTGAGGAAAAAAAGCAGCCTGAAGAAGACAAAAAAGAAGATTCGGCCAAAGCAACCGAGGGGAAACAGAAAAAAGGCAAAGAGGGCAAAAAGTAAACTTCAAGTATTAAGCAGGTTTTTTATTTTTTGCACTTCTTCACTATTTGGATCCAATTGATTAGCTTCTTCCCAAGCGCTTATTGCTTTGTCATCTTCATAAGTTTGGTGATATAAAATGGCTAAACGAAGCAGGCCGTCGCGGTAACCGGGTTTTTCTTGTAAAATTTTTTCCCAATAATCAATTTCAGCTTGGATTTTCTTGGGTGTTTCCAGTTTTTGTTTGGTAGTTTGAAGATCGTGTTGTAAGTCCGGCCGAAATTTAATTGCTAGCTTTAACAATGAATTTGAATTAAGATAGGCGAGTTCTTGTTCCGCTAATTCCACTTGACCGGCGTCAAACAATTCCCTGGTTAACTGCAAGCGTTTTTTAACTGACCAGGGATCTTGGCCAACTGAGCGGAAAAACCGGTTTAAGCCGGTTGGCGGCCAAAGCTGAAGAAGGATTAGGGAAAAAAGGAACATGGTAACTACATGTTGCCAAAAGCGCTTGATTATTGTCAGTTTTTTGCTTCTTCTTTTCATTATTCTGGCCATTTGGAGGTGATCAAGAGCTGATTGGGATATTTGCGCCAGGGTTTTAATTCTTGCCATACAGCTTCAGTAACAAAGGGTACAAACGGATGGAGAAGTTTTAGAAAAACAATTAAGCCATGAAATAAGGCTTCATAGCTTAATTGGTCTGTTTTGGCTTTTTCAATACATTCATCGCAAAACCAGTGCCAAAAATAGTTGTAGGTTTTTTCAGCTGCTAAGCCGATTTTGAGCTTGTCGAGTAATTGGGTGATTTCAGCACTGATTTGGTCAAGCCTGATCGCAAACTTTTTATCTTTTTTATGAGCCTGCCATTGTTGTGATTCTGGTTCGACATTCAGAGTTATAAACCGAGCCGCATTCCAGATTTTATTAGTTAAGTTGCGCATACCTTTGATCTTGTCTTCGCCTACAGCTGAGTCCCGACCTGCGGTTGTACTCATTACCAGGGCCATCCGGAGAGCATCAGCGCCATATTGCTCGACCAAGCCCAAAGGATTAATTACATTACCCAGAGATTTACTCATTTTCCGGCCTTGTTCATCCCGCACCAAACCATGAAGATAAACTTCTTGAAACGGCACTTTGTCGGTTAAATACAAACCCATCATTAACATGCGCATCACCCAAAAAATCAAAATGTCATAAGCAGTTTCCATAACATTGGTAGGATAAAAGCGTTTAAAGTCATTTTTTTGGTTGGTTTTTAAAGTTAAAATCGGCCATTGGGCCGAGGAAAACCAAGTATCAAAAGTATCAGTCGATTGTAAATAGTTTTTGCCTGGCGAAGTGGGGGAAACTACATAATCTGTTCCAACCGGCGCTTGCAAACTTTGCAAGCCATGCTTGATTTCTTTAAGCGAATATTTTTTTAAAAGCCGGTCAATTGTTCCCTTGACGGGTTGATTATTTTTGTCCAGAAAATTGATTTTAATTTTGGCATTAGAACCTGTTTTATACCAGACTGGCAGACGAATACCCCAGACAATTTGGCGGCTAATATTCCAGTCTTTAAGATTAGTTAACCAATGTTTGAGGACTTTGTTATAGCCGGTGCCATGGATTTTAACTTTTTTATCTTTTATGGCTTGGAGGACTTTTTGAGTTAAAGGTTTGACTTTAATAAAAAATTGGGGCATGGGTAAAGGTTCAATCGGGGATTTGCAACGGTAACAGAGACCAATTGAATGTTGATAAGACTGGTCAACTTTTTCTAAAAGACCGGCTTTGGTTAAGTCGCTGACAACTTTTTTTCGAGCTTGGTTAATAAACAAACCGGCGTATTTACCGGCTAACTCATTAAGTTTACCGTCAAAACCAATTACTTGTTTAGGGCCGGGAATTTCCTGTTTATGGCGTTGCCAAACAGCAAAATCATTGGGGTCATGGGCCGGGGTGATTTTGACCACGCCAGTGCCAAATTCAGGATCAACATAATCATCGGCAATTACTTTTATTTTGAATTTACCCAGCAAACCTTGTACTTCTACTTCTTGGCCAATCCATTTTTGATAACGTTTGTCTTGAGGATGAACGGCAATGGCAGTATCACCAAACTTAGTTTCCGGCCGGACTGTGGCTAAAGTAAAAGGACCGTATTTTATATAATAAAGCGGAACCGGGCGCTCTACATGTTTGACCTCTAAATCAGAAAAAGCCGTGCCGCAGCGAGTGCAGTAATTAACTAAGCGCAAATCACGGTAAACCAAACCGTCTTGATAAAGTTGGACAAAAGTTTTGATTACTAAGTCAACAATGTCCGGATCCAGGGTAAATTTAAAACGTGACCAGTCGGCGCTGGCACCCAGGCGTTTCATTTGTTCAACGGTAACGCCGGAGTTCTTTTGGACATAGTCCCAAATTTGCCGGTAAAGCGTTTCCCGGTCAAAATCAAACCGACTTTTACCTTTTTCTTTAAGTTTTTTTTCAAAAACAAATTGGGTTTCAATTCCGGCATGATCAGTGCCGGGCAGCCAAAGGCTGGCTCTGCCCTTCATTCGATGATAACGGATGAGAATGTCTTCCGCGGTGACAAACATGGCATGGCCAACATGAAGCGGGTCATTGGCATTGGGCGGCGGCATAATAATACAGAAGGGTTTACCTTTGGTTGTTGGCGAAAAAGAGCCGCTTTTTTCCCACTGTTGATAGACCTTGGCCTCGAACTTTTGAGGTTGATAGCGTTTGTCCATACGGAATTTATTTATTTATGAATTGGTAAAACCAGGCATTAATGTAATAGGTGACAATATTACCAAAATAGAAAAAGATAACTACTAAAAAGACCAAAATACCCATGACCCAGTGCCAAATCTTGTCACATTTATGTTTTTTTTCCATTAAAGTCACGATGGCGTTAATGGCCTCGCTTTGATTGAGGTTTTTTTGAGCTGGTTTTGTTGCCCTGCTGGCAATTTTTTTAACTGGCATTGTTGCCCCTTTCTGTTTTGTTTATCCTAATTTTATTTAGGTTTATTCTGATAGTATAGCAGAAACTAATTGGTTTTTGGTATGATTAAGTTGAATATGAAAGAAGAAGTTGTTAACCCTATTGATCGCGTCAGAGCAATAGTTGCTGAAGATAGAAGATTTTTAGAAACACGGCGGCCAGGAGAACCAACGGAGAAAAGAACATCAGAGCTTTAGAAGATAAACAACTGGCAGCTCTAATTCCCAGAACGCCAAAATTTATTGATAAACATGTTTCAACTGGTTATACTGAGCCGGTAATTGAGCCGGCCGTATTTATTAGAGATATGCGGGCGATGCCCAAATATATCAAGGGGGTTGAGTTAATGGCTTTTGCAAAAGCGGTTGCCCCTCATTTAGAACAGATATTAATGGTTTTGGACTTTGTAACCGCAGAATATCCTCTGAAAACCGACAGTGATATTAAACAATATGTTCTTAAAGTTAACAAAGCATTAGAATTAGCAGAAGCTTTAAATCGGGAAGATCCTCGTACGCTTGCCTATCTGCATTTCAAACAAGA
Source organism: Patescibacteria group bacterium (assembly GCA_018813815.1). Classification (GTDB taxonomy): domain Bacteria; phylum Patescibacteriota; class Microgenomatia; order UBA1400; family JAHJAY01; genus JAHJAY01. Next base: position 9,950 of record JAHJAY010000015.1, read on the forward strand.
TATGCATTCAACAGGTGAAGTGAGAGTTTGGGAAAATATAGAGCGAGCATCCACTCACTTTTTAGTTAGTCTGCAAAGTAAAGCGCATGATTGGAGCCGAAGACTTGAGAAATTTGACACGAAGGACTGATATATCAAGCTTTTTGTTATGATGGCGAATTGTGGTAAAATAAGCAGGATGGTAAGGAAAAGAGTAGTAGTTCAGCAAATTCACGTTATTGTTAGCGCGGTTTTATTAGACAGACAAAAGCGGGTATTATTGGTTCGGGAGGCGGCTAATAAGCCTTATTCTCAAGCAAAAAACCGCTGGTCGTTTCCCGGCGGTTGGTTGGAGCCAGGCGAAACTCTTTGGCAGACATTTCAACGTGAACTTTTGGAGGAAACCGGGCATCAAGCGCAGATAGCCGGTCTAGCCAAAATCTATTACTGGGTCAATCAAGATAATAGTGTGGTGTTTGTTTATGTTTTTTTGGCTAAAAATCCAAAAAAAGTGACCGACAAGCTGGCCAAAGACATTTTGGAAACTAAGTGGTTTATTCAAAATGAGGTTTTAGCGCTTTTTGCTCAGAAAAAAATGCGGCCGGACCTTCGGGATTTACAAGCTTATAAAAATGCTTTGGCTGGTAAGGTTGTGCCGCTGGAGATTTTTGGAAAATGCTAGAGATTAACATTCAACAAATCAAAACCAAATTGACATTAAAATAATTGGTCACTATTTTCCGGAATATAAAAAGGAGTTACTTGAAAGGATTAAAAAATGAATAGCGATAGACTTTCAGATATGCTTCAGGCAGTGAGGCAGACTAGTAAGGAGCGCAATTGGGAGAAACACCACACGCCAAAAAATCTAGCCATGGATTTGGTTCGGGAAGCCTCAGAAGCTTTAGAACATTTTGTTTGGGCGACCAATGAAGAAATTAAAAAAGACAAAAAAAGAATAAAAAAAATTCAGGACGAGCTGGGAGATGTTTTACATTCAATGCTTTTATTGGCTGATGTGCTTAAAATTGATCTGCCCAAAAGCTTTTGGCAAAAATTGGAAAAAGTAAAAAAACGCTACCCGGCCGACAAAGTCTACGGTCAAACAGGTTATGAGTATAAGAATCGGAGAAACTGAGGCATGATGCCGAATGTGCGCCAGTTTGTAGAAGTAGTGGTTAAAGCAATTGACTTAGCTGAACCGATTGTGGAAATTGGCTCGTATTTAACTTCTGGTCAAGAAGAATTAAGTGACCTACGTGGTTTATTTTCAGAAAAAAAATATCTTGGCTGTGATTTGCGTCGTGGGCCCGGAGTAGATCAAATTGAAAACGCAGAAAAGTTAAGTTTTAAAAGCAACAGTATTGGTACGATTATTATGCTGGAAACCCTAGAACATATTCAAAATACGGTTCAGGCGGCTGATGAAATTTATCGGGTTTTAAAAAAGGATGGAATAGTGATTTTAAGCACAGTGATGAATTTTCAGATTCATGAGTTTCCTCACGATTATTGGCGGATAACTCCGCAGGGCATGGAATATTTGTTGAAAAAATTTCCTCAAAAAGTCATTGGTTGTCAGGGCGAACAAATAGATAATCCTTTTTCTGTTTTTGGCGTTGGTTTTAAAAAAAATGATCCGCCGGCAGTAAAAAAACTGCTTCGCTTGTTGAAACAAAACCAGCACCGGATTAAGGGTCGCAAACCCTGGCGTCATCGTTTGTTTTATACTTGTCATTTTGTCAAAAAAGCTTTAACTGAACTTAATCACCAGTATTATATTGATTTTTATAAACCTAGATGAAAATTATTAAAATTAAAAACGTCAATCAGAAAAAAGCCGTTGAAACAGCGGTTAAAGTTTTGCGGACAGGTGGCCTGATAATTTATCCCACTGAAACCTGTTATGGTTTAGGTGTTGATGTTACTAACGAGGCGGCGGTTAAACGGCTTTTGGAATTCAAGGGCCATCGGGGCGGCAAGGCGGTGTCCATTGCTGTGGCTGATAAGGTAATGGCAAAAAAGTATGTAGTTATAAACCAGACCGCGGAAAATTTGTATGCCAATTTTTTACCTGGCCCTTTAACTGTAGTGTCTCAAAGTCGAGAGAAAGTGGTTGCCGCTCTGCAAGCAGGCAAAACCAACTTGGGAATTAGGCTTCCGGATTATCCTTTAATTCTGGATATTGTGCGACGTTTGGGCAAGCCGATTTCTGCTACTTCAGCTAATACTTCAGGCAAAAAACCGCCCTACAGTTTAATTGATTGGCAAAAATACACCAGCAAAAAAAAACAAGCAATGGTTGATTTGTTTTTAGATGCCGGAGTTTTGGCCAAGCGTCAACCCTCGACCGTAGTTGACACTTTGCTTAACGAGCCCAAAGTTTTGCGTCAGGGAAAAATCAAAATTAGTTCTAAAATTGCTAAAAGTTATGTGTCTAATTCAGCTAAACAAACCCAACAATTAGCGCACAAAATATTTGTTCAATATAAAGACATTGTTTTGTCAAATCAGCCTTTAGTATTTGCCTTGCAAGGTGAGTTGGGAGCTGGAAAAACCCAATTTGCTAAAGGCATTGCCCAAGCTTTGGAAATCAAAACCAACGTGTTGTCACCAACTTTTGTTTTAGTGCGCGAGTATGATTTTAAGCAGCAAAAAAAGCTTTATCATATTGATGCTTGGCGCATGGAGCAAGCCGAAGAACTGTGGGACTTAGGTTTTAAAACTATGCTGGGCAACGGCAATGTGGTAGTGATTGAATGGTTGGAAAAAGTTAAGCCTTTGTTAAAAAAAATAACCGAAGTGAAAATTGTCTGGGTGATAATTGAAAATTTAGCTCCAAATAAAAGAAAAATCAGTTATTTTAGCTAAGCCGGAGTTTTTCCAAGATTTTTTTGGCTTGTTCAGGTTGAAGTTGTGATTGTCGCAGATCGCCCAAGCGCTCATTAAGCTTACCCATATAATTTTTAACATTAGGAATTAAATGGATATGGGCATGAGGAATATCTTCACCATAAACATGAGAAATTACTAACTTTTGGTTTAAAGTTTTTTGATAATGTTGGGCAATTTTTTGGCAAACCTGAAAATATTCACCTATGTTTTTTACTTCCCAAACCCAGGGATAGTGTTTTTTAGGGATAACTAGCGTATGACCCCAAGAAAAAGGGAAAATATCTAAAAAAGCCAAGTAATCTTGGTTTTCATAGATTTTAAAACTGGGAATTTCTCCGGCAACAATTTTACAAAAAATACAATCTGACATTTGGTTTTCTGCTGGGCAACCATGAAGATTGCCCCTACAATGTTAAAATAGGTTTATGATAATCAAGAAAAATTATACCATATTGGCAATTGACACTTCTTGTGATGAAACATCAGTGGCAATTACTCGAGATGATAGAGTATTAGCCAATATTGTTGCTTCACAAGTAGTTTGGCATCAGGAGTATGGCGGTGTGGTGCCGAACATTGCCAAACGAATGCATCAACAATTGATTGAACCAGCGATTAAACAAGCCCTTCAGCAGGCCCGAATCAAGAATCGAAAAACCATTGATGCGTTTGCCGTGACTGTCGGTCCGGGTTTGGCGCCAGCTTTAGAGGTGGGTATAACCAAAGCCAAGAAACTGGCTTTAAAATTGAAAAAACCTTTAATAGCTGTTAATCATATGGAAGGTCATTTATTGGCTTCATTAGCTAAAAATTCCCGCGGTAATGGCGGCTTTAAACCACGTTTTCCTATTTTGGGCTTATTGGTTTCCGGTGGTCATACCCAGTTGGTTTTAATGAAGGATTTTGGTGATTATCGATTATTGGGTGAAACTTTAGACGATGCGGCTGGTGAAGCTTTTGATAAAGTGGCGAAAATGTTGGATCTTGGTTATCCGGGCGGCCCGATAATTTCTGAGTTAGCTAAAAAAGGCCAGCCTAAATATGATTTGCCCATACCGATGATGCGTTCACCAGGATTGGATTTTAGTTTTTCCGGTTTAAAAACAGCCTGCCTTTATAAAATTAATCCGCCGGCTGGCGGATTAAAAAACAAAATAAAAAAGAATCCTCAGTTTTATTGTGATTTTGCGGCTTCATTTGAAGCAGCTGCCAGCCTAGCTTTAACAGTTAAACTCAAGCGGGCAATTAAGCAGGTTCAGCCCAAACAAATTGTTTTGGGCGGCGGAGTGATTAATAATTTATGTATTCGGAGGGAAACACGCCGGGTGGCGCGCCAGTTTGGTTTAAAAGTTTTTTTGCCTTACTCAAATAAATTTTTAACTGATAATGCGGGTATGATTGGAGTTTGCGCTTGGCATCAGGCAAAACGGGGCGATTTTGTTAAAGATATTGTTAATCTTGATCGCCTGCCGGGTTTGAATTTTACAGCGGCATAGTGCCGCGTAGGTAAATCGCCTGCCAGGGTTTATAAACACTGTAAAAAGTTTTTTGCTGAAGAGTTTCTCCGTTTCGGGTCACCAGCCAATCAAAAGCCGCTTTGGCTCCCCAAGCCTGCCAATCAATCTGTTTAATTGTGCCAATCGGTAAGGCAGGGTCATCTATATAAAGGTCTTCCGGCGGCGGTTGTTGATCCCAAACCCGAGCTTGGCTGATTTCTGCCACCCGGCCATCATCAGCGCCGTAAAGATTAATAATCAAGCGTTGATTAGCGGCATCAAAGTGGGTCTGAATTAAAAGATGATATTGAGTGTCATTTTTAAATTTAAAATCCGGATTGGGAGCATAAACCGTGGCATCAAAACCGGGCTGGGAGTTTTGTTCATAATAACCGACGCGGTAAGAATGAGCCCGGCGTTCAATAATCGGTAAGCCGGCATCAAGAGCCGCCCGGAACATAGTGGTGGAAACTTGGCAGACACCACCGCCGTCGCCAAGAATGGTTTTACCATCTTTAATAATATAGGCGCTTTGGTAACCGTTTTCCTGAGAAATGTCACCCACTGCCTGACTAAAAGAGAAAATTTCATCCGGTTTAACCAGCCGGCCATTGATTTTTTCCGCCGTGATTTTAATATTATGAATTCGAGAGGTAATTGAATGCCAGAAAGTCGAGCGGCCCTGGCCAATTAATTCTTTAATTCCAAGATCGTTAATATCTGCAGTTTTAATTTCCGGTTCAATATAATTTATGGGTAAATCTATGGGTTCAGGTTGCTCGCCGGCCTCCAGAGTTTGCAAGGCAATTAAAATGCGCTCGTGAGTTGTTGGTTGGTCAAGGTCAATTCCAGGCTTAGCCGGTTGAAATACTTGAACCCGATTTTGGCTGAATTCAAAAACTGCATTAGCTGACGGCTGTTCAATTCGCTGAGCCAAAAGTTCTACTAGTTGGTTGGTTTTTTCCCGATCAAACCCTTGATTAAAATCAAGTAGGTTAATCAAATCAGCATCAGTTAAAATTCCATTTTGTTCCGGAGTTTGCCAGCGGATTTCCTGATTAATAAATTTACTTGCCCGCATTTTAATTGTCGTGGCTGTGGCTTCACTAATTTCAACTTTTATTTCTTCAACCGGAATAGTGATTTGAGAGTTTTGTAGTTGACCCAGCTGGGTTTCAATTTGATTTAAAATTAACCCTTGGTTAATCTGCCGGCCATTTTTTCCGCGGAAGACTTCAATTTGCTGTTGGTTAATAGAAATAGCCGGCGGTTGGGGTGGCGTTTCCAACTGGGCGGCTAAAGAGGCAACCTGGTTTTCTAAAGCAAACCAATCAATATAGTAGTCGAGTTCTAAATAGATTTGTTGATGCCAAACTTGCCACTTGGTCTGTAAATTAGTTTGCCAATTACTCTGGCGGCCTAAATTGAGTGCTTTAGCTGCGGTTTTTTCCGGTAAATAGTGTAAATCAAATTTCTGGATTGGCCAAGAATAAAAATTATCATCAAGCCGGAGATTAATAGCAGCTGGTTTTGATTGATTAATTGCTTGATTAAGAATATCGGTAACTGTTTCTTTAGTTTGGTTACCTACTGTTATTCCGGCTATTTTGACCCAGGGATAAATCTTATTCCAATAAACTAAATGATGGGCCAGAAAGGTTACTAGCAGTAAAAACGGCCCTAATACAAAAACACCGAGCAAAAAATATTTTATCTTTGTTGACATTTTATACCTACCTTCTGATATTATAGTAGATAAGATGATAGATGATAACCAAAGTTTACCCCAGCCGCCTTGGATGCAAGTTCCGCCAAAACCTGCGGATTCAAGCGGGCAAGCCGCACCAAAAGCTCCGCAATTAGGCGGGCAAGCCGCGCCGCCAGAGCCGATTACGCCTGAAGAACCCAGCAGTGTGGTGCCACAAGCCACACCAGATGTTTCGCCAGCCACGCCGCAAGTTTCGCAAGCAGGCGGGCAGGCAGACGGTCAAGCCACGCCAAAAGCTACGCATTTAGGCGGGCAGGCTGAACCGGCTTTGTCCACCTCCGAATCGCCAGTTGCAGAAACAGCTTCAAATGATTCTGCTCTTCCGGAGACACCGAAACCGCCCTTAGCCGAATCGCCAGAGCCAATCAGTCCTCAAAACCCGGAATCGGTTCCAGCCAAAACAATGCCGTCAAGCGGAGAGGAAATCCCTGATTCAACCGGTGTACCTTCTTGGATGGCGGGAAGTCAAACAGAAGGGCTTGAACCAACCTCAACAATGCCGCAAGCACCAGCAGGCGGGGACGGACAGACGCCGCCGCCAGGATCCGAGCCGCCTGAGTCAGATGATTTAGAGCAGCCAGTTGATGCTGTTTCACCCAAAAGCTCGCCTTTTAAGAAAATAATTCCCCTGGTAATTGGTTTAGTCCTGATTAGTACTATAGTTTTTGGCGCTTTTAAAATCATCAGTCAATTCAGGGCCAAAGACGAATCTGATAAAGTTCAGAAACAAGAGTCAATTACCTTAACATGGTGGGGATTGTGGGAGCCTAAAAATTTGGTTTCTCAGGTAGTGCTTGATTATCAACGCTCTCACGAGAACGTGAGTATCGATTATATTCAACAAAGCCATAAAGACTATCGGGAAAAACTGCAATCTGCTTTGGCTCGAGATGAGGGTCCGGACATTTTTCGCTTTCATAATACCTGGGTGCCAATGCTGAAAAAAGAATTAGCGATTATGCCGACCAGCGTTTATTCTTCAAGTTCATTTGCCAGCACTTTTTATCCGGTGAATCAGCAGGATTTAGGTTCTGGCGGCAGTTATATAGGAGTGCCATTAATGTATGATGGCTTGGCTCTGTTTTATAATAAAGCGATGCTGGCGGCTAAAGGGATTGCCGCGCCAACTACTTGGGAGCAATTTCGTAAAGCCGCCTCAGAGCTGACGGAATGGGATGCTGATGACAAAATTATAGTTGCCGGAGCCGCGTTGGGGACAACCAATAACATTAGTAATTTTTCGGACATTTTGGCCTTAATGTTTTTGCAAAATGGAGCTGATTTGGCCAACCCAACTGGTCAATTGGCAGAAGATGCTTTAAGTTTTTATACGATTTTTGTCTCAGATGATCGGGTTTGGGATGAAAGTTTACCTGCGAGCCATTTGGCTTTTGCCAATGGTCAGGTAGCGATGATTTTGGCCCCATCCTGGTGGGCAATTGATATTAAAGCCATTGCGCCGGCGCTTGACTTTGGTGTGGCGCCAGTACCGCAATTGCCGAGCACGAATATTAATTGGGCATCTTATTGGGTTGAGGGAATTTCGGCTAAGTCAAAATATAAAACAGAAGCTTGGGAGTTTTTAAAATATCTGTCTGAAAAAGAAACTTTGCAAAAGTTTTATTCATCAGCCGCATCTACTCGAGGGTTTGGTGAGATTTATTCTCGTCGAGACTTGGCCGATTTGCTTAAAACAGATCCCCTGGTTGGTGCTTTTGTGACTCAAGCGCCCGAGGCTCAATCTTGGTATATGTGTTCTCAGACTCATGATAATGGTATTAATGACCGGATCATTAATTATTATAAAGATGCGGTTAATTCAGTGGTTAGCGGTCATGGTCCACGGCAAGCCTTAGAGCCGGTCGCTCAAGGGGTTCAACAGGTACTGTCACAGTATAAAGTAAATTAAGGGAAGCGGATTAGACCGACAAATTTACCTCGTATTTCCAGTTTTTTAGGTACAATTACAGGATAATTAGGGTGGCGGGGTTCTAATATCACCTTATTGTTTTTGCGTTTAAAAATTTTAAGGGTAGCGCCGTTTTCTGTAATTGCTACTATTATATCGCCAGATTGAGCAATCATTTGATGTTTAATTAAAATCAAATGATTATGAGAAAATCAGCTTGTTAGATACAGTTGAAATTCTCAGAAAAAAACAGGGTTATTCCGGTTATATTCATTTGAAAACTCAATCCCCTTATAAAAGTTTTGGTTTAAAGCGAGTCTTTTATTCTGTTTTTCGACCCGTAGCTGATACTCCTTTAGCTGATAAGCCGGCGGCTTCAATTCCAAAAACTCTCTTCTTTTGTTTGCTGGTAGTTATGTTATTATTCGTTTAATGGCTGATTTAGACAAGCAAATCTTAAAAACTTTGGTTTATGCTGATTTATTTACTTGGCCGTTAACTGCTAAAGAAATAAACAGGTTTTTAATTAGCTCTAGGGTGGTTTTAGTTCAGCTAGTTTCTCAAGCGTTAGATAAGCTGGTTAAAGCCAAAAAAGTTGATTATCAACCGCCATATTATTTTTTACCTGGCCGCCAGAAAAATATAGTTATTCGGAGTCAACGGCAATTAATTAGTCAACAAAAAATTAAACGGGCGCGTCAAGTGGTTAAGCTGTTTGGTTTGATTCCTTTTATTAAACTTATCAGTATAACCGGTAATGTGGCAGTTGGTAATGCCGCTCAGCCGGATGATATTGACTTAATGATTATTGTTCAGGCTAATACCCTTTGGTTAACTCGGCCGATGGCGACATTTTTACTGGAATTATTTGGTTGGCGTCGGCGGCCAAAAGACAAACAAGCTAAAGACAAGTTTTGCTTAAATCTTTGGCTGGATGAAACCGCTTTAAAACTGCCTCGGAGCAAACAAAATTTATTTACAGCTCATGAAATTATCCAAATGCAGCCAATTTTAAACCGTCGGCAAGTTTATGAGCGGTTTTTACAGGCCAACCAGTGGATAAAGCAGCATCTGGCTAACAGCTCGTGGCGGGCAGGGAACAAACCTAAAACTCTACGCCCTGCGCCCTATTTACTGAGCTGGTTAAATAATTGGCTTTACAAAATCCAGCTTCAGTATATGTGCCAGCGGCGCACCACTGAGAAAATTGGCTTGCATTATGCTTTTTTTCACTTGAATGATAATAGTCAGCTGGTTTTAAGGCGATATAATAAAAAGGCTAAAACCATTTTAATCACCGGCTGTTTTGATATTTTACATGCTGAGCATAGGCGTTTGCTTAGAGTAGCGAAAAAATTGGGTCAATTGTTGGTTGGGGTTGAGTCAGACGTTCGGGTGCGGCGGCTCAAAGGCAGGGACCGGCCAATTAATTCTATTAAAACCCGTTTGAAAAACCTGAAAAATTTAGATATTGCTGACAGGGTTTTTGAGCTGCCGGCTCAATTTGATTCTGAGGCAGATTTTTTAAAACTTTTGCGTCAGCTTCAGCCAGATGTTTTGGCAGTGTCTAACTCCACGCCCAATTTAGCCGTTAAGCGCCGTTTAATGAAACAAATTGGCGGCCAAGTCAAAATAGTTTTGCCTTACAATCCCAAAATTTCCAGCACAATTTTGTTAAATAAGCCACGCTAATCGCATTTCTAGGGCTTGACAACTGGAGAGCTTAATCTTAAAATAGCACTTGAGACTATCGAGTGATAGTTTTATTTTTGTTTTTAGTAAGTTAATTTTTATTAAAAGGAGCTGTTATGAGCAAACCCAAACTCAAACCTACAGCCGGTCATGTTTTAATTGAACCGGTCGATATTCAAAAAAAGACAACCTCAGGTATTTACTTACCTGATTCTCATGGTGATAAACCGCAACAAGGTAAAGTTTTGGCGGTTGGTTCGGATGAAGTGTTGGATTCAGGTACCAAGCGGGCCGCGCCCTGTAAAGCCAATGATATGGTGATTTATAAAAAGTGGGGCGGCAATGAAGTAAAATTAGACATTTCCGGTAAAGAATATTTATTTGTTGAATTTAAAGATATTTTAGCGATAGTCGCTTAAGGAGGACAGTATGGCTAAGCAACTTGTTTATGATGTTGATGCCCGCAATAAACTTAAAGCCGGCGTTGATGCAGTTACTAGGGCAGTGGCAACTACTTTAGGGCCAAAAGGCCGTAATGTGGCTTTGGATAAAAAATGGGGTGCACCTAATGTAGTTCATGATGGTGTGACGGTAGCTAAGGAGATTGATCTGGAGGATCCGTTTGAAAACATGGGGGCTCAGTTAGCTAAAGAAGCGGCTTCCAAAACCAATGATAATACTGGTGATGGAACCACAACCGCAACGGTTTTGACTCAGGCGATTGTTGAGGCAGGGATTAAAAATATCACTGCCGGCGCTAACCCAATGGTTTTAATTAAAGGGGTAGAAAAAGCGACGGCTGCTATAGTGCGGGAAATTAAAAACCGCGCCCGGCCAGTTAAAGGTAAAGAAGAAATTGCCCAAATAGCCACCATTGCTTCAGCCAGCCCGAAGATTGGCGATTTAATTGCTGATGCTTTGGAGCGGGTTGGTAAAGACGGCGTAGTCACGGTTGAGGAAGGCAAAGGTTTAGAAGTTGAAATTGAACACAAAGAAGGCATGGAGTTTGATAAAGGTTATGCTTCTCCTTATTTTGTGTCTGACGCGGACACGATGGAAGCAGAAATCGAAAATCCTTACATTTTGATTACGGATCAGAAAATTTCGGCAGTGGCTGATATTTTGCCCTTTTTAGAAAAAGTGGTTAAGTTGACCAAGAATTTTGTTATTATTGCTGACGAGATTGAGGGGGAAGCTTTAGCTACTTTGGTAGTTAATAAACTTCGGGGCTCATTTAATGTTTTAGCGGTTAAAGCTCCGGGTTTTGGTGACCGCCGCAAAGCAATGCTTGAAGACATTGCTATTTTAACCGGCGGCACTTTTGTTTCTGAAGACACCGGCCGTAAGCTGGATTCTTTAGAACCTGAAGACTGCGGTCAGGCGGAAAAGGTCTGGGCAAATAAAGAAAATTGCCGGATTATTGGCGGCAAAGGTAATAAGTCGGCAATTCAAGCAAGGGTAGGGGCTATTAAGCGGGAAATTGAAGCCAGCGATTCTGAGTTTGATCAGGATAAACTTCAAGAACGTTTAGCTAAATTATCCGGTGGAGTAGCAGTTATTAATGTGGGTGCGGCCACTGAAGTTGAGCTGAATGAGAAAAAAGAGCGAGTTAAAGATGCGGTGGGTGCTACCAAGGCGGCGATTGAGGAAGGTATTGTTCCCGGCGGCGGCGTGGTTTTATTAGAAGCCTCTAAAGTGCTTGATAATCTCAAAAAACTTGAGGTGGAACCGGAAAGTGATGAGGCTACCGGAGTAAAAATTCTTCAGTCAGCTTTATATGCGCCGATTCGGCTTTTGGCCCAAAATGCGGGTGAAAACGGCGAGGTAGTTATTAGAGAAATTCAACGGCAAAACAAGCCGGGCATGGGTTTCAATGTAATGACTGGAGAATATGTAGATATGGTAAAAGCCGGAATTATTGATCCAGTCAAAGTTACCCGGAGCGCTCTACAAAATGCGGTGTCAGTGGGAACCATGATTCTAACCACTGAATGTTTGGTAACTGATATTCCGGAGAAAAAGGAAGCTTCAGGTATGCCGGCCGGTGGGATGCCGGGAATGGGAATGTAAGAAGAGAACTTTAGGGTTATAGAGATTTAGAAATATAGAATAACTCAGTCTCCCGCGGGGGGCTGAGTTATTTTTTTCCAGCTAAAAAATAATTGAAAGTGGGTAAATACTCAGCCGGGTTAAGGGCTTGGCCGGTTTTTGTTCTTAACTCCAGGTGTAAATGAGGACCAGTAGTCCAGCCGGTCATACCAATATTACCGATGATTTTTAAGTCAGTTACTTGGTCGCCGACTTTAACCTGGATTACAGCTAAGTGAGCATAACGCGAATAATATTCCTGATTATTAATTTGATGTTTGACTACGACCGTATTACCCCAGCCAAGGCGGCTGTAACTGGCTTCAATAACTTCACCATCAGCAATGGCTATGATTGGAGTTTTTATGGGTGCGCAAATATCAATTGCCGGATGCCAGCGATGGAAGTCCTGACATAACCGGCCGCCTACCGGTTTACGGAAAACCGTGGTAGTGACTACATTTTCTTCTGGTTGGGGTAGTATTGTCGGTTCTTGTTTAACCACATCAAAAGCGCTAATTGGCCGTAGAATTAGATTAGTTATACATACCAAGAGAATTAAGTTTACCCCTAAAATTGATTTTAGTTTTCTTTTTTCTAAATAACGGCGCAAAAATTTACTGATCGGATGACTGCGGCGGCGGCCGTCCGGCTTGGGAAAGAAAACGCGGAAAATAGCGTAAGGCATAACTGCAAGTTCTTGGCATAAATGCCGCAGCAGTTCCTCAAGCACTAAGAGTAACTTTTTATGTTTTTGTTTCATACAGCGGGTTATTTAGCCCGTAAAAAAATAATCCCGACGTTAAGTCGGGATATGCAAGTATTATAACAAAATTCAGCCAAAAGTCAAGTTATAGGACATAAATTACCAGTCTGGAAAATTTGTGATAATATGAAACGGATGAAGCGGATTTTTTTAGTTTTTATTATTGGCTTTTTCTTAATCCTCGGTTGGTTATTTGAATCGGGCAAAGTGGTTGAGCTTTTTTCTCCCCAGGGAATTATTAATCCGGATAAATTAACCGGCAGCTACCAAGTTAATGTGGCTCAAGCAATTTTTAATAATCAAGAATTAAGCTTGCCCTTGGATTTGGCCAAGAGTTTATTCAAAAAATCAAGAGTATTGGGGGAAAACTATGGTAATAAACGGATTGAAATCGATTTAACCAACCAGCGGCTTTATGCTTTTGAGGATAGCCGTTTGGTGTATAATTTTTTGATTTCCTCTGGTAAGTGGGGTCGGACGCCAACCGGTCATTTTACGATTTGGGTAAAGTTGCGCTACACCAAAATGGAAGGCGGGTCCCAAGCCTTAAACACTTATTATTATTTACCCAACGTGCCTTATGTGATGTTTTTTTACAATCAGGATATTCCTAAATACCGCGGCTTTGGTATTCATGGTACTTATTGGCACAGCAATTTTGGCCAGCCAATGTCTCATGGCTGTATTAATATGAACACCGAAGAAGCGGCGCAACTTTATTATTGGGCGCAACCCGAACTGGGTAATAAAAGCAGTATTTTTGCTGATTTTGAGAATCCGGGTACGCCAGTGGTTATTTACGGCGTATCGCCAGCCGGTTGAGCAATCACTACTAATTGTTTTAAGGTGGTGCCCGGTGGCCAGCAGGTTTGAAGCACTAAACGGTGTTGTTCGATCTGAGGTTGAAAATATTGGGTATCAGTCCGACTGAGAATTTCCTGTTTAACCACTTGATAAACAAATCGTTTACCCCAGAACCAAACAATAATTTCATCACCAGCTTCCAGATTTTTTAACTGGTAAAAAACCGCATTATAGCGGCCAATGTTATAAGGTGCGTCAGTGGAATGAGCAAATAAATAAACGGTTTGGTTATAATCCGATTCACCGGGTAAGCCGCTGCCCTGCGCATGAGCAACTCCCTGAGTCAGGATTTGCTGGTATTCTTGAGGGTTGTTAGGGTCAATATTGGCAAAAACTTTAACATTAATGTCAATTTTAGGGATAATTAACTGAAAACGTTTTTCTTCCGGCGGGGTGAGTTGATTTTGTAATAAATAGCCAAATTGAGATGGAGACGGGGTTGGTTTCAGGCGGTATTGAATTTCATTGGCAAGCAGAGGAGTAAAAGTTAAGATGATGAAAGTAAAAGAACCGACAATTAAACTTTTACCCAATAAATGAATCAGTTTTAACCAAGGAATAAAAGACAGCAAATGTTTTACATTGGTCAGGTTTAAATTGAATTTAATTGAGCGGGAAACGATTACTGTGCCGGAAGTTTTTTGCCAACGGGATTGATAAATAACCCCATGGTGGCGATGTTTCTGCCAGAGAATCATGGTTTAAAGTAGGGTTAAAAGTAAACCGAGTAAACCAGCGGCTAGAGTAAGAATTACTGACCAGCCGGCTTTAGGGGCGGCGGGCGGGGCTTCAGCACCTAAAACTTCAGGCTTGTTCGGTTCTTCGGTTGGTGTGGGTGTAAGGGTTCCGGTCGGTGTTGGGGTTGGGGTTGGGGTTTCAGTCGGCGTTGGTGTTGGGGTGGGCGTGTTGGTTGGGGTGGGCGTCGGGGTTAAAGTCCCGGTCGGCGTCGGGGTTGGGGGTCCGGTCGGTGTGGGTGTCGGGGTTGGTTGATACTCTTCTCGGTTGCCAAACTCAAACACATGAATTTCGTCAGTTTCAATGGTAAAGCTTATTTCTGAAGGAGTAGTGGCCAGCCAGCCATAAATAGTCATTTCTTTAATATCAACTTGGTCATCTGTGTTTAGCCAAACATAAATACCACAGCCTTTTTTCTCCCAAAAGCGCCACCAGTCATCTTGAGCTTCATAGTCAATCCACTCACCATCATTTACTCGATAAAGGAAGTTCCAAGACAAGCCGTTTTCGTTTTCATCCCAGTATTGGTTATCATTTTGATCATTGAATTTACAGATTTTAAACTTGCCCCGTTCTGGCGCTGGGGTTGGCGTTGGGGTTGGGGTGTCGGTCGGCGTGGGTGTTGGTGTATTGGTGATTGTCGGTGTTGGTGTGGGTGTGTTGGTCGGGGTAGGAGTTGGAGTATTAGTCGGCGTGGGAGTTGGTGTTGGTTCAACTTCCAAAGTTTGCTGGCAAACCGGACTGGCACTGGAAGGAAACTCATCACCGGAGACTATCGGGTTTCTGACCACTACAGAA
>JAHJAY010000016.1 GCA_018813815.1 Patescibacteria group bacterium
TCAATGCAAAAACGCATCCGTGAAGCCGAAATACAAAAAGTTCCTTATATTTTAGTGATTGGCGACAAAGAACAAAGCAAGCAAAAAATCAACTTAAGAACCCGAGGCAAGAAACAAACCCAAGAACTGGGTTTAAACGAATTTATCAAGTTAATTAAACAGGTAGTTGAACAAAAGCTATTATAGTGATAAAATTTTCTTTGTCTTGAGAAGAATTAAACAACGTCGGGTGAAAAAAAAGTTTTACCAACTCAATCAATATATTCGGTCCGATAAATTGAGAGTGATTGGGTTCAAAGGAGAACAGTTAGGCGTTCTTAGTAAAGACGAAGCACTTTTTAAAGCCAATCAGCTAAAAATAGATTTGGTGGTAGTAGCGGAAAAAGCCGATCCGCCGGTAGCCAAATTAATTTATTTTAAAAAGTTTCGTTATCAACAATCTAAAAAACAACAAACCAGTAAAAAGAAAAAAACTCAGGAGCAAAAAGAAGTTCGTTTTAGCCCATTCATGGCTCAAAATGATTTTAATATCAGAATAAAAAAAGCCGAAAAATTTTTAAAGGAGGGTCATCGCGTAAAACTAGCTGTCAAATTTAAGGGAATACAATTAGCCAGAAAAGAATTTGGTTATAACTTACTTAAACAAGCAATTGAAAAATTAAGTAATATTGCCAAACAAGATTCTTCCCCAAAAATGCTCGGTCGTTTATTAATTACTAACTTAATACCAATTAAAAAACATGTCGAAAAACAAACTAAAAATTCGCAACTCAGTCCGAAAAAGGTTTAAAGTCACTAAAACCGGTAAAGTGCTTCGCCGCTCTTCTCATTTGCGTCATTTGAGAAGAAAAGAAAGTAAGCGGGTTACTCGTCGGAAAAAAGTTCTTAAACCAATGACCGGCAAAATGGCTATTAAAATTAAAAAAATGTTAGGCAAGGCATAAATGCGGGTTAAAGGCGGAACAGTAACTAAGCGCAGACATAAAAAGATCTTGAAGTTAACCCAGGGCTACCGGATGACTAAGGGCCGGCTTTACCGAGTATCCAAAGAAGCAGCCCTTCATGCCGGTGAATATGCTTTTATGGGCAGGAAGTTAAGAAAAAGAGATTTGCGCTGCTTGTGGATTCAAAGAATCAATGCCGCTCTCACTCCTTTTAAAACCCCTTATAGCCAATTTATCAATCAACTTAAAAAGGCTAAAATTGAAGTTAATCGAAAAATGCTGGCTGATTTAGCTGTCAGCCATCCCGAGGCCTTTAAAGCAGTGTTTGATAAAGCCAATGCAAAATCGACTTCTAAATCTTAAAAACCAAGCCATCGCCTTAATCAAAGACATTCACACTTCCAAAGAACTGGAAGAATTAAGAATGTCGCTCTTGGGACGCAGGGGCAAATTTAATGACTTGTTAAAAGAGCTGCCCAAGCTTAGGGTTGAAGAACGCCAGCCAGTCGGACGGATGGCTAATGAAGTTAAACAAACACTTAATCAGCTGATTCAAGAAAAACAACTCCAGCTAAATCAAGTTGGGCCCAGTAACAAGTTTTTTGATTTGACTTTTCCCGGAAAACTGCCGGCCATCGGCCACTTACATCCAATTTCCCAGGCAATTGAAGAAATTACCCATATTTTTGAGCGGATTGGCTTTACCCGGGTGCGTTATCCGGAGATTGACTGGGATTGGTATGTTTTTGAAACTCTCAATATGCCTGAAGATCACCCGGCTCGAGATGAATGGGAAACGATTTTTATTGATACACCGCCTCACCCCACAAAAGGCAAGCTGGTTTTAACCACTCACACTTCTAATGGTCAAGTCAGAGAAATGGAACGGGTCAAAACTCCGCCCATCAGAATGCTTAACTTGGGCAAATGTTACCGCCGCCAACAAGACGCCACCCACACTGTCATGTTTCACCAATTTGAAGGCCTGGTGGTGGATAAACACATCAATATTCCTCACCTTAAAGGCACCTTAGATTATTTTGGCCGGGAGTTTTTCGGCAAAGGAATTAAATCACGCATCCGGCCGTTTAATTTCCGTTTTACCGAACCTTCATTTGAAGTTGACTTTACCTGCACTAATTGTCGGGGCCGGGGATGCCGGTTTTGCAAATCCGGCTGGGTCGAGGTCGGCGGCGCCGGCATGGTTCATCCTGATGTGCTGCGGGCCGGCAAAATTGATCCCACTAAATATTCCGGCTTTGCTTTTGGTTGGGGAGTGGAGCGGGTTTTGCGCCTTAAACCCGGGCTTAACATTGCCGATATCAGAATTCTTTATAATAGTAATGTCAAGTTTTTAAAACAATTCTAAAAATAATATGAATATCTTAATTCCACATTCTTGGTTATTGGAATACTTAGAAACTAAGGCCCCGCCAAAAAAATTGGCTGAATGTTTATCTCTATGCGGTCCCTCATTTGAATCAGTTAATCGGGTCGGCGCTGATTGGATTTATGATATTGAAGTGACTACTAACCGGGTTGATCTTATGTCAGTAATGGGTATTGCCCGTGAAGCCGCGGCCATCTTGCCTCAATTCGGGATCAAAGCCCGCTTCAAACCGCCGGTTTTGCCTGAAATTACCAAAAGCAGTCAGTTTAAAATCAATTTGACAGATTCCAACCGGCTTTGTCAACGCATAATGGCCGTTGTTATTGACAATATTAATCTTGGTCCTTCACCTGAGAAAATCAGGCGGCGGCTTGAAGCCACCGGCATGCGGGCTTTAAATAATACCATTGATGTTACTAACTATGTTATGAGAGAAATCGGCCAGCCAACCCATGTTTTTGACTATGACCGGCTTAAAAGCAAACAACTTATCCTGCGGCTGTCTAAACCGGGTGAAAAAATAGTCAGTTTGGAAAACAAAAGTTATAAATTGCCCGGCGGCGATATTGTTATTGATGACGGTAGCGGTGAAATTATTGATTTGCCCGGCATTATCGGCACAGCCAATAGTGTAATTACTCCCAAGACTAAACGCGCCTTGCTTTTTCTGGAAACTAACGATCCAATAAAAATGCGTCAAACTTCAATGACTTTGGGAATTAGAACTGACGCCGCCACTCTAAATGAAAAGGGAGTTGATCCTGAATTAGCCCCAATCGCTCTAAAACGCGCAGTTCAATTAATTAAAGAGCTGACCGGCGGACAGGTAGCCTCAAGAGTATACGATATTTACCATAAACCATTAAAGACAAAAACTATAAATACACCGCTTCAATTAATTAAAGAACGACTGGGAATTGATATATCAAACAAAAAAATTACATCTATTCTTGCCCCGCTGGGCCTCAAAAGCCAATCTCAAAGCAAAGATAAACTACTGATTGCTATCCCTTCTTGGCGCCATAAAGACATTAATATTTCCGAAGATATCGTTGAAGAGGTAGCCCGGATTTACGGTTATCACCGTTTGCCTAGTGAAATCATGGCTACTCCGATTCCGACCAATTATCCGGATGAAAACTTTGTTTTAGAACATCAAATTAAAACCTGGCTGGCTGGCATGGGCTTAATGGAGCTTTATACTAATTCTTTAATCAATCAACCGCTGGCAAAGATGAGTCAATTTAAAGTCACAGATCATTTAAAAATCAAAAATGCTTTATCAGCCGACTGGCTTTATCTTCGGCGTTCGTTAATTCCTTCACACTGGCAGGCAATTAAAAATAACCCAGACGGGAAATTGCAGTTTTTTGAAATTGCCCATGTTTATCATCCAAAAAAAAACGCTTTACCCCAAGAAGAATTGCAATTAATTATTTCTTCAAATCAGGATTATTTAAGCCTTAAAGGCATCGTAGAAGCACTGCTCAACAAATTACATCTGGAATTTACATTCCAACCGCAACCCAATCAATGGGCAAAAATTACGCTTGGCAAAAAAACTCTGGGAGAAATCAAAACCCTGGATCAAAACTGGGTTGCGGTTTTAAGTTTAAAACCGCTTTTGCAGCTCAGCCGCCGTTATCCGCGCTACCAGGCAATCAGCAAACATCCGGCGATTATTGAAGATTTGACTTTTACTTTATCCGAACAAACCTATATTGCTCCCGTAATTGCCACCATTAAAAAAGCCGATCGTTTAATTCAGCAGGTCAGGCTGGCAAAGGTTTTTAAGCCAGCCAATGGGGCGGGCAGGCACAACTACACTTTTACCCTCACTTATCAAAGCCGGCGCCAATCTTTAAAAACTACAGAAATTGCTCCGGTCCGCAAAAAAATAGTTTCCCGCCTGGCTAACAAATACGCCGCCCAACTAGTCGGTAAAATTTAAGGTGTAATTTTAGGTGTCGGCGTGGGGGTTGGAGTAGGCAAAATTGTGGGCGTAGGAGAAATAGTCGGTGTCGGACTTGGCGCCCAATCCCAAGGAACATTAACCCCAATATCCCGGGTCGTTTCACCGCTGCGATTATCTTTATCCCAAGCTTTAGCCCTTAAACGATAAGGTCCATCAGTTAAAACCAGGGTGGTGCGAAAAGGCTTTTCACTAAAACTGGCTTTTTCTTCATTATCAACATAAAGCTTGACTTCTTTGATCTCCTGACTGGAAACTGCCTTAATCTCAACTTCAAACTCATTACCCAGCTGAGCATGATCTTGGGGCTGATTAAAATAAACCACCACCTCGTCGCTGACTTCACAATATTCAGCCGGATAATGGTAGCGTTCGTCACCCTGTTGGCTAATCCAGGCATCAATCCCGGCCTGCCACCGATTCTCTGCACTGCTAAAAGGGTCTTCTTCTTTAAGCACAATAAATTCTTTTTCCTCATACTCGCCTTTAGCAATTTGAGTATTGGTCGCCAGCTTATTTTGACCGGAACAAAGCTTTAACCGGGTGTGAATCGGATCGTCGCCGGTCGGTTCTGTACCTTTAATAAAATACTCGGTCCGGCCGGGCCAGCCATCATGGACCGAATAACCGGAAATCTTATCAACTTCCAAACTGACAATTCCCTTAGGCATAACAAACTCTTTAACTGCCCGTGTTTTTAAGGCCTCGAGCATCGCCCGGCGCCAAATGGGGGAAGCTCCGGAAATACCCGAAGCCACCCGCTTCATAGCCGAATTATCATTATTACCCACCCAGACACCAACAACTATATCGGGTGTCCAACCAACTGCCCAATTATCCCGCATATCATTACTGGTTCCGGTTTTAACTGCCACCGAACGGCCGCTGATTTTTAATAAACTATTTTCTCCAAAAGTAAGTAAACGAGCCGAATTATCCGATAAAATATGGGAAATTAACCAAGCTTCTTCCTTGCTGAGAACCGGCTTGCCGGTTTTAGGCTGATTTTCTTCCAAAGTTTTACCCTTGGCATCTTCCACTTTAAGCACAGCCACCGGCTCAACCCGATAACCCTCATTAGCAAAAGCCGAATAAGCACTCACCATATCAATTAAGCGCACTTCGCCGCCGCCTAAGGTCAAAGACAAACCAAAACGAGATACATTAGCCTGAGTCGGCTCTAAGCTGGGAAAACCCATCTCATAGGCAATTTTTAACATCTCCTGAACGCCAACTTTTGCCAACATCTTAACTGCGGGAATATTTAAAGAACTGGCTAAAGCATAACGTAATTGAACCGGCCCCCGGGTTTTACCGTCATAGTTTTTCGGCGCATAGGGCGGCTGCCCAACTCCTCCGGGAAAATCAGTCTCAGCATCCACTAAAACACTGGCCGGAGTATAACCTTTTCTTAAGGCAGTTAAATAGTTAACCGGCTTAAGGGCTGAACCCGGTTGACGCAATCGGGTAGTCACATTAACCTTGCCGTCATAATCATCATCATGATAATCCCGGCTGCCAACCATAGCTAAAATTTCCCCGGTTTGGGGATCAAGCGCCGTTAAAGCACCATTGGTAATATGCAAGCTTTCTGTCACCCGCTCAATTTCTTCTGTCACTATTGCTTGAACCTCTTGCTGTAATTCCCAGTCTAAAGTTGTATAGACCTGTAAACCGCCTTGTTCAACCAAATTCTCCCCGTATTTTTCCTCCAATAAAGCCTTAACATACATGACAAAATGGGGCGCTTTAAATTTACTGCCAACTGCCTCAAACTCCAGCCCCTCTAATTGCTCCACTGCCTGCTGTTCTTCTTCAGCGTTAATATAGCCGTCTTCACGCATGCGCCGCAAAACATCTTGTGTTCGACCAATATAAGCCTCCGGATTCGCCCCATAAGGAGAATAGCGGCTCGGCGCCTGGGGTAAACCGGCCAAAACCGCCGATTCAACTAAATTTAATTCAGAAACTTTTTTGCCAAAATAGGTTTCTGCTCCCACCGCCACCCCCCAAGCAGTTCCACCGTAAGGAGCTTCATTCAAATACATTTGTAAAATTTCTGATTTGGAATATTTTTTCTCAATTTGAACCGCCATAATAAATTCTTTAATTTTCCGCCCCATGGTTCTTTCCGGAGTAAGTAAAACATTTTTAACCAGCTGTTGGGTCAGGGTTGAACCGCCCTGAAGGCGGCGGCGAAAAATAATATTGTATACGGCCCGCAGCCAGCCGGTTGGATCAAAACCCTGATGCTCCCAAAAATGCTTGTCTTCAATCGCCACCGTTGCTTGACGTAAATATTCAGACACCTCGGCAATTTCAATCGGCGTCCGCCGCTGATCAGCAAAAACATCGTATAAAACAACGCCATTACGGTCATAAATCCGGGTAGCAAAACCTTCACGCCGCACCACTTTATCCGGCCGAGGCAAATCTTTAGCATACCAGGCAAAAACTAAAAGAGTTGAAAAAAAGAAGGCAAGCACCGATAAAAAAGCCAATAGAGCCACATTGCGATAAAATTTACCTTTATTTCTGGAGTTATAACCCATTTTCTTTTTAAGCTTGAACGCCCGCCGCTGCCAAACCCGCTGCCAATTAAGCCTTGTTTTCATATATTTAGAATAGCAAAATTTCGGCTCCTTGACAATGCCAACCTATAATAGTATACTGCTAGATAATGTTTAGTTTTATTCAAAGTAATTTGGAGCTAAGCCGTCTTGGTTAGAGACGGCTTTTTTTAAAATGGCAGGAGAAATACCGGGGAATGTACCCCCACCAGACTCTAGGCCCTCTAAGAAAAGATTGCCTGGTTGGAAAGAGGCAGTTGGTTTACTTGTTTTAACAACCATGATGGCCAGTTGCACTCCAGCCGTAGCAAAAACAATACCGCCAGAAACCCAGACTGCACAGGCGGCAACATGGGAAGTACCAGAAATGCCAACATTGGCATTTCCAAATGAACCTGAAGTGTTTGATCCAGCGACTGTAGGAGTTAGTGTCCCTATAGAACTGAGCCAAAGCATTAACCTATGGGTTAGCAGTCTTTTGCTTTCAGAAACCAAACCAGAAACTTTGTCTTTTATCGAAGCCGACATGCTTTCAATAACAGAAGGAGAATTTCATGTTCCCCCAGGACATATTCAACTTGAAATTAGAGAAGGTGATACTCTTTGGTCTATTGCTGCTACTTTTGGCACTAACCATGAAGCCTTAGCAGCATTGAACAGAGTTGATCCAAGAGGGCTTCAAGTAGGAGAACTTTTAATTGTACCAATTAATGGTGAAGCAAGTGGTGACAGGTTTACAAGCCAGATTGTAGCTCGATCCTCAGTGGAGATTCCTGCTGGACTTGTTGTTGAGATGGATCTATTGAAACAAGATGAAGTGCCAGTTGATTTAGGCTTAGTTTTTGAACTTGAAAACCCAAGATCACTTAGCGAAATTGCCATCTTGCTTGGTATTACTGAAGCTGACATTTTGGCCGCTAATCCTTTTTTTAATAGTCACGATCCCTCAGATGGTCCCTGCCCATTTTATTCAGATTCCCCAATGATATTATGTGGACGTAGTTTTATTCGTATTCCTAAAGAAATAAGTGTTAAAGTAGGAAATACTGAAGCAGTTAGTTTGGCTGGACTATCTGGAAGCTGGCATGGAGTTATAGCTTCAGGCACTAAGGGTAGGCTATTCAATGAGGAGGAGGAAATTAGCCCACTAAGAGCAGTCCTAATGGGAGTAAATCCTATTAATGGCAAGTTAATTATTAAACTAGATCAAGGAGGAGATTATTTTGAAATTCCCCAAGAGCGTTTTATTGTTGATCACGGTTTAGTTCCAACAGTAATAAACGATGAACGTTATGGTGAGGGTTTTCGTTGGCAAACAAATTCTTTAGGCGATTCTATTGGTATTGAAATTTATGAAAGAGGTCAGTGGGCATCACAAAACATGTTTTTAAGCATTGCGCATATATTGCCATTCATTAATGAGATTACTGGAATGGAATTAGCTAATATTGATAGGATTATTATTTCAACTCAAACACCTGATACTCCGTCAGGAGTATCAAATGGTTTTTGGGGTATAATTCATGAAGAAAATGGTAGCTTTAGTATGCATATTGGACTAAACATAGGAGCCGGGGGTTATGATCATGAATTAGCTCATGGAGGAAATCAGGTTCGGCTTAAAGATGGAACATGGGTATCGGCCTATTCGCCGATTCTTAATGAGGCAATTGCTACTTATGTTGAGAATGTTACCTATTATGCCCGATGGGGTCAATGGTCAGAAGGGCAGCTTATAAGTGAAGATAGTATGCAGATAAAAAATCTTCCTGAACTTAGGGGGCAACCTTTAATGCTGGATTTTAGCGATAGGGATATCTTAAATAACTATGGAGTGCTTTCCAGGTGTGCCGGAAGGGCCTTGTTAGAGATTGATCAAGTTGCTTTAGATAATGGACGGCCTGAGTTTTTACAACAGTTATTACAAGCATCAAAGCATTTGACTAGAATCGAAGAAAAGCAAGTGTCCGCTGAAGATTGGCTTGTTTTAGCTGAACAAATATGGCCTGGGCAGGGACCAGAGTTAATTAATCGCTATCATGTTCTTTTTATGCGTTAAGTAAATATTGATTTAATTTAAATTTAATGCTTAACTAAAGTTACAGTGGAAAATGCCCAGACCAACCCAGTTAAGAAAACTTCAAAACTAACCTACATTTATGTTTTATTAATTTTAGGCGCTCTAGTTTTGGTTGGTGAAGGTGTTTACTATTTTACTCTTAAAAAATCTAAGACTGCAGGAAGCAATGAGCCTAATATATCCAGTATAGAAGCAAAACGATACTTTGAGGGACTGGATTATTATGAGGAAATTAAGGGAGAGAGGCATCTTCTGACAACTGAAGGCATTGTAAGCAACATCGATTCAGAAAGGAAAATAATTACCCTTAAAAGAGACGATGGAACGAAAAGTATTCAATATAATGAATCTGATAGTGTTATTATACTCCAACAAGAACAAAGCATCGAAACTTTTTTTAGTGATATTAAAATCGGAGATTGTGTTTCTTACAATTCAAGCAATAATACAAAAGAACAACCAGTTTGGATAATCCAAAAAAATCGATGAGATTAAAACAAAAATATTTAAAATTTGCAGTTTTGTGCTGTTTTGTTTTATTAAAGTTCTTGGTTGGGATCGTTTTCCCCCAACCAATTCAGGCACAAGGATGTTTTACGTATTCCTACCATTCGTGTGGTAGTGGTATATCTGGGGCATGTTATACGAATGCCTGTATAAATGATGGCGTTTGGGAAACACAGTGGTATTATTTAGATCCTCGTCCATTGAATGAATGTTTGGGTTGTTCTGCTAGCTGTTTTTTTGCAACAGTTTATTGTGGAAATGTTTGTGGTGGTTGTGATAGCAGTGGCGGTGGTGATGATGATACTGCCCCTCCGCGGGGCAAATTTGGAGTTAGTTTTTTTTATGATGCAGATAGGGATGGAAATTGGGATGCTGAAGAAAGCGCTTTATCAGTGAATCATGCCAGTGTCCGTAATAGTATTGTAACGGTTTTAAATATACCTGGGTTTCGGCTGTATAACTACCAGGGTCTTTCTATAGAGAATAATGTTTGTCTTGAAAATACTGCAGCTAATTGTACAGACAGAGGCGATTCTGCCTGTGTGTGTCCTAACGTGGATGAGACTTGTGGTGTTGTTCATCGTCCCAGAAAACAATATGTTACTAGTGGCAATGTATATTGGACCTGCGATGGCAATGATTCGAGTCCCAGAACCTTATATTCAGAAGGGTATCATTGGGTGCGTGCAGCGACGGGAAATAATTGTATTGGACAAGAGATTTGCGTTTGGAGGGCGCAAGGGTTAGGATTGTCAACCAATAATCTTGATGTTTTGGCGGGTCCGGAGATTGGAGGAGGAAACCCCAGTGTTTCTTTTCAGTTTAATCTTCCCGGGGGTTGGGAGACAACTAGAATTAAATGGAATACTAGTTATTATCCCAGCAATAATGTCGGGAGCCAAATACTGACAAGCGACGAAGGTGTCACTTCTATAAGTACTAATTTAGAAGATGCTGGCAGTATAGCGGCGAGATATAAAATAGTAGGTCGAATTATCCATGTTGGTGTAGTTGAAGATGTTAATCCGCCCCAGGTTATTTCTGTTTCTCCGAACAATGCTTCAATTTGTACGGGAGATAATAGATCCTTTACTACCACATATTCTGATGCTGATGGCGCTGCTGATATAGCTCATGCTCAGCTTAATATTGTTGACAGCAGTGTGCAATCCGGAGATAACCATGTACCCGCATATTGGTACACCAGGGCATCGCTTAAACTTGATGAAAATCCGCCCAGATTTTTCTTTTGGGGACCATTAGAAGAAGGTGCTACCAGGCCTTCATCTCCTGCTGTTTGGAGAAATAATCGTTGGGAATTAAACACTCCTTTGAGAAGCGCGAGTAACCGGGCAGAGTTAAATGCCGTAAATTCCGAAATTCCCGGCAGTGGCACCTATGCTGTTTTAAGCGGCAATAATGTAGTTGTCAACTGGGATATAAATTTTGATTCTGACTATTATCCGGGTCCTGGTAATTATCCCCGTACTCACAATTTGTTGTTGTGGGTTTTTGATGATGCTGGATTGGAA
>JAHJAY010000017.1 GCA_018813815.1 Patescibacteria group bacterium
AAAAATGAAAAGCAATAAACTAACTGTTTGGATAAACAAACCCATTGTAGATATTTATTTAAACCAGCTATTTAATTTTTTTTGTCTTTTTCTATTTTTTATATAACGCTTTACTGCTTCAATGGTGGTTAGCCAATTTCTAGTTTCTTTGTGGGCTTCTAGTTTTCCAATGCGAGCAAGCAGATTTAAATATTCGGCAGAATAGGGGGTTTTCTTACTAATTTCTGATAATGGTAAAAACTTTTCTCTTTTTTTATCTATAGGCGTAAGGGTTTTTAAGTAAATATCTAAAGATCGCTCTACGCTTCGAGCAATAAATTTAACTAAAGGGGAATAGCTTTGTTTATCAGCCTGACCTAATACTTGGTAATATTTTTTTCTGTCGTTTTTTAGGACAATTGTTAAAGGATAGCCTTTTCTCATTAAAAAAATGTTCATTGCTAACCTGGCCGTTCGGCCGTTGCCATCAAAAAAGGGGTGGATATAAACAATTTTATGATGCAATATAGCAGCCAGCTCCACTGGATGGAGTTTTCTCCTTTTTTCTTTAAACCAAGTTATTAAATCATTTATTTGAGATGGTACTAAGCTCACATCTGGTGGTGTATGGTCAGCGCCTCCAATAACAACATTGCTGGTTCTATATTTTCCTGCCCATTGCTCATCGGTTTTTTTCATTACTAAACCATGTAGGGTGCGGATTAGATTTTCTGATAAAGTTGGTTTTTGGGTAGGTTTTATTAGTTCATAAACAAAATCCAAGGCTTCATAGTGATCTTTGGCCTCTAAATGATCTTTTAAAGGCTTTCCTTTTACGGTAATGCCTTCATTAATTACCCAAAAAGTTTCTTTCAGAGTTAGGCTGTTGCCTTCTATCCCGTTGGAGTTGTATGTCATTTCAACTTGAAACCGCTGTCGAAGTTTTTGGACGGCAGAAGAAGGTAGAGGGCGTAATTTCTGCAGCCTTTTCAGCTTTTCATCAATTCGTTGTTGTATATTTGTGTCCAGATATTGTATATTCATAGTTTAATATGGTTTATGTTAATTCTCATTCTATACCATATTAAGAAAGGTTGTCAAGCGTCAGTTGAGATTTGTTGGGGTAAAAGCCCTTCTTTAATAAATATTTTGAGTCAAGTAAAATATAGGAGAAAAATGAAAAGCAATAAACTAACTGTTTGGATAAACAAACCCGTAGATGAAATTTTTAGATTTTGTATTACTCCCCCAAACTCAACTCGTTGGATTCCTTCAGTGACAAAAGAAGAAACGAGTGAATTCCCAATTCGAATAGGAACTGTCTATACTCTTCAAAATAAAAATGGTAATTTTTCAGAAGTCACTGTAACGGGAATAAAAAAGAATGAATTTGTCGAATGGATTTCAAAGGATAAAAACTATCATTGTAGATATTTATTTAAACCTCTTGATAGAAATACTTCAGAGTTTGAATATTACGAATGGATAGAAAAAGGAGAATTGGAGGAACCATTTACTATAGATATATTAGAAAAACTTAAAAGGGTAATTGAACAGACGGGGAAGTAAACTATGAAATACTTCATAAAAACCTTTGGGTGTCAGATGAATGAGGCGGATTCAGAACAGATTGCCGCTGGTTTGGAGGAAAAAGGCTATCAGCCGGCCGGCTCAATATATTTCTTTGACATGGGTTATAACACCACATAAAATAATACTAATGAGTGTTCGTAGATTGATTAGAAAATGCACCCAACCGAAAAAACTTTTCCATTGAAGCATAGATGAAAACAATAAAAAATAAAGCTTGGTTAATAATAATCATTGCTGTTTCTCTTTTTATACGACTATGGTGGATAGAAATATTTCCAGTAGGAATTACTCATGATGAAATGGATTATATTATCAATGCAAAAGCAATCTATCTTACGGGAAGGGATACAAGTGGAACATGGTCGCCGTTGAGTTTAACCGCTAAGTCTTATAAAACTCCAACTGCTGAATTGCCTTCACTAATTATGGCTCCATTTATTGGTCCAATAAAATTATCCTTTCGTTCAGCAAAAATTCCTTATGTTATTGCCAACACTTTTTTAATTATCATTACTTCTTTAATTGTTTTTCATTTTATTGGTTTCAGGGCTGCTTTTATTACTGGACTTCTCTTTGCCATCAATCCTTGGAGTATTCATTTTAGTCGTACTGCCTTTGAGGCACCTTTGGCAATATGTTTTTTTCTTACAGGATTATATATATTACTTAAAACTAAATCGTGGAAAATTTTATTGACGTTTCCTTTCTTTTTTCTTGGATTCTTTAGTTATCATGGAACCAAACTTCTCTTTCTTCCCTTTGTTTTAGTTATAATAATGTTTCATTATTTCACAACCAAAGGATCCAAATCGAAAAAGCCCTATATTGTTCTTTTTTTACTCTCGCTTCTAATCTTTCTTTATTTTACTTTTTCTCTGAAATACCAAGCTGCAGGAAATAGAACAAAAGAGCTTATATTTTTTGCTAGCAACACAATTTCACAGGTAGTCGATTATGAAAGAAGAGCAAGTATTCCTACACGTGTCACTCAAATCTTTTCAAACAAAGCAACGCATATCATTAAAGCTTTTACCTCACAATATCTAGCAAGTGTTTCATCTACTTTACTGTTCGTTAATGGAGAACAAAGAGGGGCCTATTCTACTTGGCATCATGGTTTGTTCTATTACATTGACTTTATTCTTTTACTGATTGGCATCATTGTAATGGCTAATCAAAACAAACACTTTTTTTATCTGTTATTGTCGCTCGGACTTATTGCGCCGCTTCCTGCAGCATTAAGTAATCTTGGAGAGTCATATGTTCTTCGCGCAGCTTTACTTTTTCCCATACTGATAATTTTTGTTTCCAGGGGCATCTCCTTTTTAATATGTGCCAGCGGTAGGTTGTCAAAACTTTCAGCTATAACTTTCGTTATTGTTTACTTCATATTCCTAACTAACTTTTTATATCTTTACTTTTATCGTTATCCTGTCTATGGCAGTGAGGGTTTTTTCTTTAGCGAAAGAATACTTTCGCATTATATACACAGAGTAAAAAATAAAACGAAACAATTAGTTGTTGTTTCGAAAGAACCATGGTTTTTATTTGAACAATATCTATTCTATTCAAAAATCTACGAAACAAGAGAGATTGCGAAAGAAGTTGCTCAAACTATACAAACAGAAGAATATTCTTACGAAAACATTAAGTTTATATTTGCACAAACATGTGAAGAAGTCTCTACTCAACTTGATAAAAATATGACGTTAATTATTAACAAAGATATACCTTGCACAAAGTTTCAACCCTCTACTGAGGTACCTATAAAAATTATTGCAAATACTGAAGATGGCGGATGGATTTTCAAAATTTATAACGACCATTTGTGCAATAACTATTCAACTCAGACTTATCCTAAACCAACCTCGATTAAAGAATATCAATTATCACAACTAGATGATAAATTATTTTGCAACGCTTGGATAATGACAACTTCAACCCCTTAATGGGAATCCAGTAGCTGGCGGATCAAGACACCTGGGGAGAGCTAAAATATAGGAGAAGGGAAAAAGTACAAACTTGACAAATTTCCATTTTTTTCTTTATCGTTCCTTTTGGTTTTCCTAGTCCTTGTTCGCTATAATACAGGCTATGAAGTACTTCATAAAAACTTTTGGTTGCCAGATGAATGAGGCGGATTCGGAACAGATTGCCGCTGGTTTGGAGAAAAAAGGCTATCAGCCGGCCGGCTCAATTCAAGAGGCTGATTTAGTGGTGATCAACACTTGTTCGGTTCGCAAATCAGCCGAAGACCGGGTTTTGGGTTTGATGAAGAATTTGAAAAAATTGCCCCCCTTCGGGAAGTCTGCCACAGGCAGAAAAATTATTCTTACCGGATGTATGTTGCGCTACTCCAAGATCCGTTTAAACAAAATATTGCCTGGAGTTGATGAATTTATTAAGCTGGAGCAGTTGACCAAGGGGGTAGCGGCCTTGCGTCAGGATGATAAGCACGCCTGGGTAAGAATTATGGCTGGTTGTGACAATTTTTGCACTTATTGTGTTGTTCCCTCAGCTCGCGGTCGGGAAACTTCTCGGCCAATAGAAGAAATTGTTTGTGAGGTTAAAGAACTGGTTAAGCGCGGTTATCGGGAAATCACTTTGTTGGGTCAAAATGTCAATTCTTATGGGAAAAATTTTAAAGGTTTTAAAAAAGCCCCTTTTGCCGGATTGTTGCAAGAGCTTCAGCAGATCAATGGTTTAGAAAAGATTAGTTTTTTGACTTCCAACCCTCATGATATGACCGACGATATTATCGCGGCCATGAAACTGCCCAAGATTAATCGCTATTTGCATTTAGCGGTTCAATCCGGGGATGACGAGATACTTAAACGCATGAACCGGAAATATACGGTTGAACAATACCTGGTTTTAGTTGAAAAAATCAAAGAAAATATTCCTGATATTGAATTGGGAACTGATATTATTGTTGGTTTTCCGGGTGAAACCAAAGCCCAGTTTAATAATACGGTTAAGCTTTGCAAGCAAGTTGGTTTTAAAATTGCCTATATTAATAAATATTCGCCTCGATCCGGCACTGTCGCCTATAAATTTAAAGATAATGTATTGATTCAGGAAAAGAAAAGAAGATGGCGGGTGCTGGAAAAGTTAATAAATAAAAAATGAAAAAACTCTTGGTTATTTGCGGTTCAACTGCCACTGGTAAAACCGGTTTGGCGCTTAAGCTGGCCAAAAAATTTAAAGCTGAATTGGTTTCAGCTGATTCCCGGCAGATTTACAAACAGATGGATTTGGTAATCGGAAAAGATCTGGACAAGATCAAAAAGAGCGAAGTAAAGGTTTGGGGATTGGATCTGGTTAAACCCGATGAACAATTTTCAGTTGCTCATTTTGTTAAATTCAGCCACCAAGCGATCAATTATATTTGGCAGCAAGGGCGATTGCCGATTCTGGTTGGCGGCACCGGTTTTTGGATTCAGACGCTTTTAGAAGGGGTTGATTTGCTCCACGTTCCTCCTAATCCTGAGTTAAGAAAAAAATTAACCGGGCTAAGCATAAAGATGCTTCAACAGCGATTGAAAAAAATTTGTCCTGAGCGTTGGTTTAAAATGAATCCTTCAGATCAACAAAACCCCCGGCGTTTAATCCGGGCAATTGAAACCGCTATGTTTAAAGGTGTAGTTAAAAAATCAGCTGGTTTAAGCCGGATCTGCTCAGTTTTAAAAATTGGCTTAATGGCTGACAAGCAAGAACTTGATGCCTGCATTGACCGGCGGGTAGAACAGCGAGTTAGGCAAGGGGCAATTAAAGAAACTCAGCGGTTGGTGAATCAAGGTTATAGCCGGGATTTACCCAGCATGTCCGGTCTTGGTTATCGCGAACTACAGCTTCATCTGGAAAACAAATTGCCTTTAGCTGAAGCCATTAAAGCCTGGCAATTAAGCGAGCACGGTTATGCCCGCAGACAGCAAACTTGGTTTAAAAAAGATCCGGCCATTGTTTGGTTTGATATTAACCAACCTGAATTGTTTACCAATATAGTCAAGCGGATAAAAACTTGGTATGATGAGTAAGCAATGAAAAAGATTGAAATTTCTTACCGGACAATTGTATTTACTTTCGGCTTTATGGGTTTGTTGTGGTTTTTATATCAAATAAAAGGAGTTTTATTCCTGCTGTTTTTGGCCATAATCTTAATGTCAATTCTTCGGCCCGGAGTGGTTTGGTTAGAAAATAAAAAAGTTCCCCGGGTCTGGGCGATTTTAACTATTTATTTATTACTGCTTGTCACTGTTGGGAGTATTTTGGCGGTAATTATTACTCCTTTAGCGGTTCAAACCGGCAGTTTGCTTTCCCGCTTGCCGGAGATTTTTAGCCGCTTAAATGTTTTTCAACTGGAAGTCAGCAACTTGGGTTTTATTGGTTCAGAAATGATTAAACTACCCCAGCAGGTTATCCGCCTGGTTAGTTCTGCCACCGCTAATCTGCTTTATTTATTTACTTTGCTGGTAATGACTTACTATTTGCTTTTAGAAAGAGAGCATTTAACAAATTATCTTTCGGTGTTGTTTGGTGATGGTGATGGTCAAAAAAAAGCCCAGGCAGTGGTTGGTGAAATTGAGCGGGTTTTAGGTGGTTGGGCTCGGGGACAGCTAATTTTAATGCTGATTATTGCGGTAATGAGTTATGTTGGCTTAAGTTTGCTCGGAGTGCCATCAGCGATTCCTCTGGCTCTTTTGGCCGGCTTGTTAGAGTTTATTACTAATATCGGCCCGACCCTGGCACTTGTTCCGGCCGCTATTGTCGGTTTTAGCATCTCGCCCTTAATGGGAGTGACGGTGATTGTTCTTTACTTGCTAATTCAGCAAGTAGAAAATAATCTTTTAGTGCCCAAAATTATGCGTCAGGCGGTTGGTTTAAACCCACTAATTACTATTACTTTAATATTGAGTGGTTACAAAGTGGCCGGTGCCGCCGGAACAATATTGGCGGTTCCACTTTTTCTGACGCTGAAAATTTTACTGAGTGAACTTTATCGCGTCCGCGCCGCCAAATAACTTCCTTCGCTGGATTTTTCCGTAATTTTGGGTTATAATATCAATGTTTTTGAAAAGTCGAAGTAACGCCCGCCAATATGGCGGGAGGAAAGTCCGGACAGCAGGAAGTAGGGTGGCTTCTGAAAGGGAGCACTCCAAACGCCTGGTCGTTTGGGGCTAGATAGGGCCACAGAGACGAGTCCCGATGTTACGTCGGGAAGTGAAACGAGGCAACCCTCCCCGCTGCAACCTCCGACTGAGACGTTTGAGGCGCTTCCCCGAGTCTCGAAGTTTGAGGGCCTAGATAGATGTTACTTTAGAAACAGAATCCGGCTTACGAGCTTTTTAAAAACATTGTAAATATATACTAATGAATAAGTTAAAAGAGATGCTTGGGCGAAGTTCAGGTAGTGAATCAATAATAAATTCTGTGGCGGCAATTCAATCTAAATCAAGAGCTCTAGGCTTATTTGATCAAGCAACCAATAAATTGGGGTTTTCTCCTAAAGAATTGTGGGCTGCACAACAAGCAATAAATACAGTTTATACTGATTATTTAATTCCTCCAGACTTAACAACATATACCCAACATCCTTTTATTTTTTTAGTTCATCCCCGCGATTATATTGACGAGCTTAGAAATGTTAGCGAATTTTTTGATATTCCGGTTTGGGCAAAGTCTCCGGCTTTAGATATTCGGCAAGGAATTGACTTTGATGTAATTTGCCAGATTTTTCAAGAATTAAAAACTGTTGGCGGTTTTCATCTTAGTAATTATATCTTTGAAGATAGGCCAGATAACATTCTTGGTTCAATTATGTCTGTGGCAATGACAATTCCCGAGCTTATGAGAATTCAAGAGACCGAGAGTCTGCTTCTTAAAAGAAAATTATTAGGTTTAGTTCAGGCAGACATTTTAAATACCGCTATTCTTGGGGCTAGAGGCGGAGCAACTATTTTTGGTGCCGGTGAGTGGATAGGTGGATTAACTAATCATGGTAAAACTTTGTTAAAAGGATTGAGAAGAGCTTTTCCAGGAAAAAGAGATGAATTTGTTGTGGTTACCGGGCACGATGCAACAGTAGTTTATATGCAGGCGACCATAGAAGAATTAATCCGTCAAGTTACTGGTTGCGAGCCGGCGGCAGTTTTAAGTCAAGAACCAGTATTGGTGGTTGGTTGCGGTTCAATTGGCGCTTCAGCAATTACAAGCTTGGTTCATGATTATTCGATACCCAAAGTGATTTTACAAGATTTAGATACTACAAGTAAAAGGTCCGGAGTAAATAGATTGGCGGCAGCTTTACGAGAAATCAGGTCAGATATTGAATTGGAAATTGTTCTTACTGAAAGAGGTGACTCCCAAAATCAAGCTTTATATCGAGCCGCTAAAATGGCTAGAATTTGGTTATTGGCACCGGCAGTTAGTCATGCCATAGTAACAAAGTTAGACAGAATTCGAAATGATGGAGTGATTGCTTGTGATGATTCTCAGCCAACAGCTATTTCTAAAGAAGTTGCCTTATCTGTAAAAGTAGCCGTAGCTTGGCCAGTCGGTGGTTTAGCAATAAATGGAATGGGTTCTTTGATCAGACATTTTCCAACTGGCTTATTATCAACGAATGGGAGAGATTGCGCGGCTTACAGTTGTGAGCGTCAAGCGATTGCCGCCAGTTTAGCCAGACAACGAGGCATAGATCTTTCCCAATATTCTTGTATGGTTCCAGGTAAAGTTACTTATGAAAGAGTAGTATCAATGCGCCAATTATTTCACTTATTGGGTATGCAGATTTTACCGGAGGAACTTCAGTCTTATGGACAACCAATCACTTCCCAAATAGCCGAAGTGCGGGAGCGCTGGCATCAATAATAAAATCCCTTGCGAAATTAATAATGATCCTTCATAATGAAATAAAATGGATTGGAAGAATTTTCTTGTTCTTGTTTCTATAATTTTTAATTTTATCCTTGCTTTGGTAATTCATTTTCGTGGCGGTCGAAAAAAAGCTCATCTCGCCTTCGAATTTACTATTCTTGGGATTCTTGGCTGGTGCGTGACAATGTTTTTTTATCGTATGTCTAGCCCGGAGTCGGCGGTTTTTTGGGCGAGATGGCTTTATTTTTTTCCTACTTTTATTCCTACAGGTTTTGTTGTTTTTGGTTTACTTTTCCCAAACCATAAATTAAATAAAAAGATTTTTGTTTTAATAGTTTTGGCCAATCTAATTATGGCTTGGTTGACTTTGCAGCCCGGAGCAGTAGTAATAGGAGTTAGGTTTTCTTTGGGAGAAAAAATCATTAACTTTGGCTGGGCCTATTATTATGGTTACATTATTTATATTCCTGTTTTATTTAGCCTTTCTTATTTAGTTTTATTTAAAAAATATCGTCGGGAATCAGCCATAATACGCCAACAAATTCTTTATATAATTTTGGGTCTGACCGGGTCTTCAACGATAGGTATAACTACTAATTTAATTTTACCCACTTTTGGTTTTTTCGAATTAAATTGGTTAGGACAAGTAACCCTTTTTATTTGGGTTGGATCAGTGACCTACGCCATTGTTAAGCATCGGCTGATGGATATCCGTTTGGTGGTGGCGCGGACAGTTGCCTGGGCATTGTTGGTTTTTATTCTGGAAGTGTTTTATACCTTTTTAATTTTAAGTTTGACGCGAGTATTTTATGGCGGTGGGATGAACAGCTGGCAAATAGTTCTTAATGGCGCTTTAACCCTGATTACCGCTGTTACCTTTCATCCCTTGCGCCGGCTTTTAGAGCGGATTACTGACAGCATCTTTTTCAAAGACCGTTATGATACTGAAGACTTTTTAAAAGCCATGGGTCGGATTTTAGGGTCAACTTTGGAGATTGAACTCCTGGCTAACAAATTGCTTACTCGGCTTTTAACTGAAATGAAGCTTAGCCATGCTTGTTTAGTAAGTCTTAAGGGTCATAAAATCGAGCACATCTTTTCTCAAAACTGCCAGCAGGGGGCAGTTTCCTATCACCAGATTCGCAGCATTTTAACCTCTGCCCAGCGGCCGTTAATTTTTGACGAACTGCCTGAAGGCAAGCGCAAGAACCTGTTGCGCCAATTGGACATTGGTTTTGTTGCCCCCCTGCGCGTCAAAGATAAAGAGATGGGTATTCTGGTTTTGGGCCACAAACTTTCCGGCGATATTTATTTTGATCAGGATATTCAAGTGCTTTCAATTTTAACGTCTGAAGTGGCGGTTGCCATTCAAAACGCTCTTTCCTATGAGGAAATTAAAAAATTCAGCAATACTTTAAAACTCGAAGTTGATAAAGCGACCCTGAAAATTAAGAATACCAATAAGCGCCTCAAAGAATTATCTGATCTAAAAGATGAATTTGTGTCCGTGGCTTCCCACGAAATGCGCACGCCAATGACGATTATCAAAGGTTATTTGTCTATGTTGTTAGAAGGTGATGCCGGCAAACTTTCTCCTAAAGCCAAAGATTTAATCAGTGACGCTTTTGAAGGAGCGACCCGGATGATTCGTTTGGTCAACAACATGCTTAATGTTTCCCGGATTGAATCCGGTCGGATTAGTGTCAACCTTCAAGATGTTCAATTGGAAAAAATCTGCGAAGAGGTCGTGGATGAATTTAGGATTGAAGCACGGGAGCATGGTTTGAAGCTTAAATTTGAAACTCTGGGGACAAACGAACCCTTGCCTAAAGTTAGGGTGGATATTGACCGTATCAGAGAGGTGCTGGTTAATTTAGTGGCCAATGCGATTAAATTTACTCCCCATGGCCACATTTTTGTTCGCTGTCAAGTTAAAGATGACCTTCTTTTGACTGAAATAGAAGACACGGGTGTGGGTATTCCCAAAGAAGCCCGGAAAAAACTCTTTCGCAAGTTTTCCCAGGCCAGCTTGCGTGATGCTCAGGAACGCAAAGGTTCTGGTTTAGGACTCTATATTTGCCAGCTGATGATCAATGAATTTGGCGGTAAGATCTGGTTCAATTCTAAAGTCGGCAAAGGAACAACCTTCTTCTTTGTCTTGCCGACAGTTAAATCAAGGTGATAAGATGAGAGTATGAAAGTTTTAATTGTTGAAGACGATTCTTTGTTGGTAAAAATGTATTCCACTAAATTACAAAGCCTGGGTGTTGAGGTAGTAATAGCCGAAGATGGCGAAACGGCAGTTCAACTGGTTAAATCGGCCAAGCCGGATTTTGTTCTTTTAGATATTATGCTTCCCAAGCTTTCCGGTTTAGACGCACTTAAGTTAATCCGTCAGTCGGCTGGCGGCAAAAAACTGCCGGTAATTATTCTCTCTAACCTGTCTAATGAAAAAGAAAAAAAGGAAGCTGAGGCCCTACAGGTAAAAGATTATTTAGTTAAAGCTGATCACACTCCAAGTCAGGTAGTGGCTAAAATTCAACAACATCTGAAATTAACTTAATCTTATGGAGCTTACCAATAAAACGCTTAAAGAAATTCTTTTAAAATCGGGTTTTGTATCTGAAGCTGATCTGGAGAAAGCGGCTACATCAGCCAAAGAACATAAAAAATCCCTGGCTGATGTTTTGATTTTTCGCGGCTTAATCACTGAACAGGCTTTAGGGCAACTGATCGCTGAACATCTGGGGGTGGCTTTCATTTCTTTACGCGGCCGAATTATTCCCACTAAAGTTTTAGAGTTCATTCCGGAAAAACTGGCTCGAAGCTATAGAATATTGCCTTTTGAGGCGGATGACAAAAAACTCCATTTAGCCATGGAAGACCCGAAAAATTTTGAAACTCTGGAGTTTGCCAAACGCAAAGCCAGTTTACAGGTAGTGCCTTATTATATTACTGCCAATGATTTGAATCGCGGTTTAGGTCAATATAAACGAGGAATTAAAACAGAATTTAAGTCAATTGTTTTAAAAAATATTGCTAAAGCCAAAGGCGTGGCGAAACAGCTAAGTACTGCAGCTGAAGAAATACCGGTAGTCAAACTTTTAGATACAATTATTGAATTTGCGGCGGCTGAAGGTGCTTCCGACATTCACTTAGAAAGCTTTACTGATCATTTAATCGTGCGTTTTCGTATTGATGGTATTCTTCGGGATATTATTAATTTACCGAGAGAAGTCCAGCCTGCAGTGGTGGCCAGAATTAAAATTTTGTCTTCTTTAAAAATTGACGAACACCGTATTCCTCAAGATGGTCGGTTCAAGTTTGCTGTTGATACTGACTTTATTGCTCTTCGGGTGTCAATTTTGCCCGGGTTTTATGGTGAAAATGTAGTGATGCGTTTATTGGCGGAAAGCGCCCGGCCTTTTAGCCTTGAAGAACTGGGCCTAACCGACATTAATTTAAAAGTAGTGCAAAACAATATTAAAAAATCTTACGGTATGATTTTGGTAACCGGACCAACCGGCTCAGGCAAAACGACTACTCTTTATAGTATTTTAAACATGTTGAATTCCATTAGTGTTAAAATCTGTACGATTGAAGACCCAATTGAATACGGTATCAGGCGAATTTCTCAAATTCAAATTAATCCTAAGGCCGGCTTAACTTTTGCCTCCGGTTTGCGTTCTTTACTGCGTCATGATCCGGATATTATGATGGTTGGAGAAATCCGCGATCAGGAAACTGCCAAGATTGCCATTCACGCCTCTTTAACCGGTCATTTAGTTTTATCGACTTTGCACACTAATGATGCCGCCGGAACGATTCCCCGATTTTTGGATATGGGAGCAGAAGGTTATTTGGTTGCCTCTACTATTAATGCTGTTATTGCTCAGCGGCTGGTGCGTAAAATTTGTAAAAATTGCATTAAAGAATACCAGCCTGATAAAACCAGCTTGGACTTTTTTATTAAAGAAATGGGGCCGAAAATCGCCAAGCAAAAATTTTATAAAGGCATGGGTTGCGATGAATGCAATTCTTCCGGTTACCGCGGACGTATAGGGATTTTTGAAGTTTTGGAAGTTAATGAAACCATTCGTCAATTAACCATTAAAAAAGCCTCAGCTGATGTAATTCAACAAGCGGCGGAAAAGAATAACATGGCTACCATGTTGACTGACGGTTTTAATAAAATTGCCGCCGGATTAACCACGATTGATGAGGTACTGCGCGTGGTTCGGGAGTGAGTAAAATAATAAATTTTTAGAAATTAGAAATTAGAAATTTATATCATGCCTCTATATCAATATAAAGCGGAAAATGCCAAAGGCCAGTTAAGCAGTGATGCGATTACCGCCGCTTCCAGAGAAGATGCGGCTCAGATTTTAAAAGAAAAAGGCTACAAAATTCTGGCAATTAAAGCTGTGACCATTAAGCCGGCCCTGTTTGCCGGTTTGAGTTCAGTGCCGATAGTAGAGAAAGCGACTCTTTGCCGCTATTTATCCACAATGATGAAGGCCGCTTTGCCTTTACCCCGCGCTTTGGAAATCATTATTACTGATACTAAAAACCGCTTGCTCAAAAAGATTCTTGAAGATGTTCAATATGGTTTGCGAAAAGGCCAGTCAGTTTCGGCCGGTTTATCCCGTTTCCCTCATATTTTTGATCCTATTTTCATTACTTTGGTTAAAGCTGGGGAAGAATCAGGTACCCTCGAGCAAACTTTTGAATATTTAGGACAACAATTAATGTCCAGTTATGAATTAAATCAAAAAGTAAAAGGAGCTTTAACTTATCCGGCCGTAGTCCTGACTGCCATGGTTAGTGTTGGCGTGGCAATGTTGACTTTTGTTTTACCTAAAATTGGCGAGGTTTTTTTAAGTTTAAATCTGAAAATTCCCGCAGCGACCAAGCTTTTACTTACTTTTAGCAAGTGGATGGGAGATCACTCGGGCCTAGTGGTGCTGGCCAGTATTTTAAGTGTGGTTGGGGTGGTTTTGGCTTTTAAATATAAGCCGACCCGGCAAATGATTACTGCAATTT
Organism: Patescibacteria group bacterium; assembly: GCA_018813815.1. Classification (GTDB taxonomy): domain Bacteria; phylum Patescibacteriota; class Microgenomatia; order UBA1400; family JAHJAY01; genus JAHJAY01. The sequence continues at coordinate 13,492 of JAHJAY010000017.1, forward strand.
TAGGCCGCTTACCGGTTATAAGCCGCTTATTACAACAGCTGGATTTGGCTCGTTTTTGCCGGACATTGTCAGTTTTGTTAAAATCGAGCGTGCCCATTGTTGAGGCTTTAAATATTTCTTCTGAGGCCTTTAGTTATAAAAAATACCGCCGGTTTGCCCAAACCTTTGAGTCTCAAATTAAAGAAGGTAAATCCTTTTCCATTATTTTAGAAGCTCAACGAAAAATCTTTCCGTCCATCATGATTCAGACTATTAAGGCCGGTGAGGAGTCTGGCAGTTTGGAAATGGTATTACTGGATTTGGCTGGTTTTTATGAAAGGGAAATTGAAAATACCCTGAAGCGCTTGGTTAGTTTACTGGAACCAATTTTAATGTTAATTATTGGTGCGGCTGTCGGAGCCATGGTGATTTCCATTATTGCGCCAATTTACAGTGTGGTTGGGAATCTTCAGGGTCAAATGGGGGGCGGCCTTTAAACTAATGACTAAAAAAACCATAATTATCATTGCCATTTATTCGGCTTTGTTAATTGCCCTTGGGGCAGTATTGCTTTTCCGCCGTTCCCAACCTGAAACCATTAAAGAAGAAATTGTTGAAGTCCGCCTGGAGGATGGCGTTAATTCCATTACTGTTAATCGTCATGGTCAGGTAACAATTAAAACTGCCAATAAAACCATTATGCAGTATTGGAGTCAGGAGCGGGTAAAAGAATTATTTGGCAATTTATCTAATCTTGAGACCACCACCTGCTTAGCTGACGGCAAATATGTTTTAATAATTAATTTGGCTAATGGTCAACAGCGCTGCAATTTGTCCGGTTATGATATTTTGGCTTTGGAAGCCATACAGGAGTTGTTAACTATTTTGGACAGTGTTGTCGCTGGTGACATAGGGCCGACACCTACCGGGTCTGTTGGTTATCGGTTCACACCAACGCCGACGCCCTTCATTTCTTATCCTACAGCGACACCCACACCATCAGGCGGCGGTCAAACTGGAGAGGATCCGCAAAAACCATTTCAATGTGAATTTTCTGAACCCGAAGAAGGCGGAGAAGAAAGCTTTGTTATTTCCGAAACCGTCTGTTCCGAACTAATCGATTAGGAGTGAATTTCAGTCTTCAGACCAGTAAAGCAGTTCGTACTCGCCACTGGTGGGATAATATGGCGGCGGCTCATAAAGCAAATTATTGTCATAAGTAGTTGTCCGGGTTCGGAAACCTGACGATGGTGAGGTGCCAAAGTTCCAATAAGATTTAAGATTTGAAGTCAAAGAACCATAAATCGTCAAGCTGTTTCTGACTGCGTAAGAACTCCAACCGCAAAACGAGAGATAACCATGGCGGATGATGTGGCCTTTTTTAGCTAACAAAGCCCCTTCGACTACAAAATCAGTAGGAATATTGCGGGCAAAGTAAATATCATTTTGCGCCATCACGCCCAGACTGTCACTGCCATCATGTGATTCGTACCGAAGATTGTTATAGATCCAGATATTTATATTATTTACATCCAAAGGAAAGCGGGCCGCGGCTACGGTAGTTCGGCCATTAACTGTGCCTTCAAGCCAAAGATAATCTTCAGCAAAAATAATCGGTACCTCAGCAAGGCTATAATTGCCAATGCTTGTTTCCCCGGTAATATTTTGATAGAGACGTTCACAGCCGCCTTCAACACTGTAGCCGTAATAATAACCGGTGCTGGTTACCCGGCGGACGCTGACTTGGCCATCAGCGGAGAAAATTAAATGGTAACCCTGGCTGCCTGAGGGCGCTAAATAAAGGCCATCAGCTTGGGCCTCATCACGCATAGCAATAAAGTCCAAAGCAATTGAATCATAATCAATTTGCGGTACGGGAAATTGCCACAAGCCCTGATCGCCGCCTGGGCCGCTGCCCCAAACACCGGGTTTTTCTGTTGGCGGCGAACAGCCGGTTTCACTGCCGCAAGTGTAAGTCTCTCTACCGCTGGTAACCAAAGAAGTGTTGACTCCATCCATGCGAATGCCATTATTACAATGTACCAAGCCATGAACAGTAATTCCTGAACCAAACCAAATACTACCATTGTTTAAAAACGAGTAGCTAGCCATTGAAGGAATACCATAGCGGGCAGTAATCGTTCTTTTAACGCCGGAAAAGTCTTTCCGCCAACCGGTTGATTTAACCGTTACAATGGTTGAGCCGGCATCCGGCGGAGTAATTTCTAAAGAAAATTGGCCGTCCAAACTGCCTTCAGGGTCATGGTATTCATGAACATAGGGGCCGGTTTGACCGGTGCCATCCTGAAAATCTTCCGGCGCATGAGCCAAGTGCCAGCGATAATAATTGGCTCCTGCTTCAGCAATGTTAAGCGCTTCTTCACTCGCTTCCTGGCGCCAGGTAAAATTAAATTGGTTGACCAACAAAAACAACAAGCTGTAGATAATGATTAAAAAGGTTGCAGTTGTAGTTAATAGAGGGATGGTTAAAGACCCTTTTTGCTTCATAAATTATCCTTTAAAGTTCTTAATTGCACAAATGATTCCAATATAAAATCGCCCTCTGGCCGGTCCTCCTCAACATTAGTAGTGATCGAAATCTTAATTAACTTAGTTTCACTTAACCGCGTCGGCGTGTCTAAGGGATTGTTTTCTTCATCACTCGGCCAATCACCGTTATAATAGAAAAATACCGGTTGATCGCCGTTTCTTACACTGTTAGTCACCTCGCGGCTGATTTCATTTTCCGGCAAATATTCATTTGTATCAGCCGTAGGTTCAATAATGCCTTTTTCTAAAACTGTGTTATTAAGCGAATAACGCATCCGTTCAACCACGCCGTCAAAATCATAATCGGCATAAAAAATCAAACTTTGGTCATCAGTCAGACTGAGCGGATAATCACTATTTTCTGACGGCCGCATTGTTCGTAGCTCGCGAGCAATTTGGCTCAGCAGAGAGTTAGCTGCTTCAGTGGTTAAATGGCTTTTTAAAATAAATATCTGGCTTTCACTTAACTTAGTTTGAAAAACAATTACGGTTACAATAATGATAAGGACAATTGCCAGGCTGACAATAAGTTCAATATAAACAAAACCAAGATTTTTTTTCATTATTCTGCTTGTAAAATAATTATTTCACTACTTTGACCGTCAACTTCAATTGTGCCGCTGCTAGTTTGATAAGCGCTGGCAGTCACTTCATAATCATACTCGCCAATATCTAAGGCGCTGAAAAAACCTTGACCAAAATCCGGATTTTCAGCCGAGCCGGTAAACAAAAATTCATCCAAACCGCCATCACGAGTTAAATGAGCGCCGGCGCTGGCAATCGCACTGCCGCTGGCATCAATCACGCTCAAAAGTAAAGTGTGGTCTTGATGAGCTTTTGTGGCTACCAACAGGTTTAATTCCTGATTAGGCAATAATCCGAGCGGAACAAAAGGATTACTGCCGGCTAAATCCAGCGCGGGATTTCCTAAAGTAAACTGATAGCTGTCCCAGACCATGTCTTCTAAAACCAGCTCGCCGGTTTCTGCGGTTGTATAGTCAGCGTCAACTAAATAAACCGGCATTTCTTCAGTATCAGTGCCAATTCTTCTGGTGCCGCGCAAGTGAAACTCAGCTTGGCCTAATGGGGGAAAACCACTATCGCGATCAGCAAAAGTTTTAATTGTTAAAGTTGATGTCCAATCAATGGTAAAGCTGATATCTGAAACCAACCCCTCACTTACGGTCAGGTAAGCCTTATTCGGGTTAGCCACTTCTTCTGAAGAATAAGTCCGGTCAGTGGTATAGCCTTGTTTAGTGGCGCTAATATAATAACAATTAGCGCAGACTGGTGCGCCCGGCAGTAAGACTTGGCCGTTTTCATTGGTGTAAATAATTAAATCAATTGCCGGGTTAACATTAGGATTAACAATATGAATTTCCGTTGCCGGTAACATTTCAACACTAGCATTAAAAACCGTAATCCGAATTGTACCCCCGCCAGTCGTTGATTCAATTCCTCGCGGAGTAATGTCGGTTAAAGCCACCACTGGCCGTTTGGAAGCAAATAAACCTGACCAGCTGACTTCAACCCTGACCCGTTTGTAATCAATCGGCAGCAGGTCGACAGGAGCCAGCTTATCAAATTCATCATCAATATAAATAACGCTTGTTCGGCTTACGTAATTAAGGCCGTTGCGCATAGCTGTTTCTGATTGGGTTATAATTCCCGGCGGAATACCGCCAACAGTGCCGACATCATCAAAAGGAAGGTTTCTGATTTCTTCAATTTTGGCTTGGGCTATATGGCGGGCCGTCAGCCGGGCGCGTGAATCACCCAAAAGCCGGAAGCTGGCGGTAATTAAGGTAAAAACTGCGTGAAAAAGAATTGCCAGCAGACCAATAGTGATGATAATTTCAATTAATGTTTGACCGGCTTGGCGGCGATATTGTTTCAGGCAGGCTTTCACTTTACATTAATATTACTACACTAACGATTCGATGGGAAACATATGCTTGATTTTTGCGGGTTTTTTTTGTAAACTTTATTTAACCTGCTCAAAAAAGCAGTTTTTTTATGACAACAGAAATTCCATTATTTGCCCAAGCATTACAGGATTTTAAAGAAACACCACCTGATATTGAGCCGGTTAGCGGACTTGCCTTGGCTGCGGTCATTGGGCGATTTGTGGAGATCAAGGCTCCATTTGCCCAGCTTGAGGATCAAAAGATTATATTTAGCCCAAAAGGCCATGATAGTGAAATTTCCTTTACGGCTCTTGAGGCGCTTCAGCTAATTTGGGTTTCTGCCCTTGATCCCACTAACCGAAATTTATTGTTGGAACTTTGTTTAAACCAGCGGATTCATAATCCGGAACGGGCCGCTGAATTATTAGCGCCTTTTATTGGTACCGAAGAAGGTCAGACCGCGTTAACAGAACGAGTTCAAGCTTTGAGTCACTCATCGTTTTCTATAATGGACGCTATGTGCATGAAGCATGAGCAGGGCCATTCTAATTTAATGAAATATATAGATAAACATTTTAAAGAAGTCTCTCGGTCAATTGATCTGGGAGAGATTTTAAAGATGGAGGGTTATTGGTTGTCACAAACTGATGTTAGTGAGAGTAAATTAAGAAGCCTGTTGATCCGGCACAGTTTTGATCATGCTGCTCATGAACCACTTGTTGCGCTTCAAGCCTGTGCTTTTATGACAAAGAGAGAAGTGGGACAGGCTTTGAGGAGCTCACAACGGAGACAAGGTATTTTAGCTTTGACCGAACAACTTATTGCCGGAGAATATCTTTCATCTTCTGTTATGAGCGCTTTACTGCTTAATTTATTTTCTAAACTTACTGTTAATGAACAAGGCGGTGAAATTGCCCAAATTAAGCAGGCAATTTTAGCCGGATTTTTAACTGCCCAGCAAGACCGTTTGCTTGGTTTAGAGCCGGAATTCCCCACCGGAGTTGAAGTTGAACTTGATCCTAAGGAATTTAATATAGATTTTTCTATTCCGGACGAATTATGGCATACTGCCGCTAAAATATGGCGGTTATTGTCGGTGAGGCCACAAGGATCAGAGCAGATATCAGAGCAGAAACTTTCAGCTGATTACTTAACCACACAGGTGCTTAGGGTCATGAAACAAACCAATTCGGACGTTTGGTGCTAAACAAGTGAGGATATTGAGGAGTTAAATGAAGCGCAACAAGAGGAATTCCAAGACCAAGTTATAGCGCCACTTCACCGAGAACTAGAAGAGATTTCGGCTGGCAGAGAAGTAGAACCCAAGGAATTATTAAACAGATTAAGGGACGTGACTAGAATGGGGACACGAGTTTATGATTCAAAAGAACAGGCTAAACTTTGGCTAGTGAGGGTACTTAAAAGTTTAATGTCCAGTCAAGAAACGCCGGACAATTTAAAATTAGAGATTTGTCATCAGTTTAAAGATTTTTTAGCAGGAGTGGCGAAAGATAACCCTGTAGATATATTTTATTTTTTGGCTGCTTTAAAAGGCCAATCAGCTCAACAAGCAGTCGGGCCAACCCTGGTGGAAATTTTATATGCTTTGCCGGATGATTGGGTAACAAGACGAGGTCAGGTAGTTATTCAACTTTTGGCTGATCTAAAAGAATTCAGTCCGCCAATTGCTCTTTCAGTATAGATTGGCTATTTGGCCCCTTTCGCTACAGACCGAGGATTTTTTTATTCTGATTACAGAAAGTTATTAAAGCAATGGCTAAAGCCTTTTGCTCGGGCAATTAATACCACCACTCAAATAGATGAGTCTTACGCGATTCAACATTTAGGCCCAGTTTTTCGTCGGGTTTTTAAGGAGTTGGAACAATACAATCTTAGTTACTTGCTATATGATCCAAATATACGTGATCGCCTTTCAGTAGTAATGATCAACCACCTGCTCAATTTATAACTTCATGAATAAGTTAAGATACATTTGCGACATTGATGTTTAGTGGATCACTACGCCAAAGCCTACCCCATTTTTAGTAGAATACGAGGCTATAGGAGGTGGACTAAGATGCTTTGTAGCCTACGAAAGTTTAGTCATGAGGAGG
>JAHJAY010000018.1 GCA_018813815.1 Patescibacteria group bacterium
ATTATTGTTGGTCAAATGCTTGGATACTATTTAGGGATTGGACGTGGAACAGATCCTGATAAACCCAGGAATCTTGCAAAAAGCGTAACTGTAAAATAAAATCTATTTTATGCCTAAAAAGATAGTTGTTATTGGGGGAGGAACCGGGAGTGCTGTTGTGCTTTCAGGATTGAGAGAATACCCCGTTGATTTAACAGCCATAGTTGCAGTTACAGATAGTGGCGGATCCACCGGCAGGTTGCGTACAGAATTTGGTTTTTTGCCTGTCGGCGATATGCGTCAATGCTTAGCCGCCTTGGCAAAAGGAAACAAAAGCGAGTATATCAGAAAACTTCTTTTGTATCGTTTTGATAAAGGTAAAGGGCTTGAGGGACACAATCTTGGTAATTTAATTTTGACTGCATTAACAGATATAAGTTCTTCTGAACCAAAAGCAGTAGAAGTTGCTGCTCAGATATTTCGCCTTGAGGGCAGGATATTACCAATTACAACAAAAAATATTCAATTAATGGCTGTATATGAAAATGGGAAAACTGTTATTGGTGAGCATGAAATTGACGAACCAAAACAGGGTGGAAAGAGAATTATTAAACTATTAACTAAACCAGAGGCAGTGATTTATAAAGAGGCAAAAAAAGCCATTTTAGCGGCTGATTTGATTATTTTAGGCCCCGGAGATCTTTATACAAGTATTTTGCCAAACCTGATTATTAATGGTGTTAGAAAAACTTTCTTATTGTCTAAGGCGAAAGTTGTTTATATTGTTAATCTTATGACTCGTTTTGGCCAGACGCATAACTTGAGCGCAAATGATCATGTTCAGGAGATAGAAAGATACCTTGGAAAAAAACCAGACTTTGTTTTGTTTAATAATAGAAAAATACCGGAGAAAATTTTACAACTTTATAAAAAAGAAAAAGGCTTTCCAACAAAAGATGATATTAAAGGAAAAATTCATTATAAGTTGATTAGGGGTGATTTTTTGGCTCCAGAATTGGTTATTAAGCCAAAGGGAGATGTTAAAAAAAGAAGCTTCCTTCGCCATAATTCAAAAAAACTAGCCAAGACAATTATTTCCTTGCTAAAATAGTGTTAGACGCGATAATTTGAGCTTCGAACCAATTAGTAATCTAAACATGAAGCTGGCAATTATTATTCCTACCGTTAATCAAGTTGGGGTTTTAAAAAAAGCCTTGATTTCTTTGCTGGCCCAATCATTAATTGAGATTGAAACAATAATTGTGCTTGATGGCACTAATCAATCAAACCAGCAGATTATTAAAAAGTTTTGTTGTCAACACCAGCTTAAGGCGCGTTTTTTAATTAACCGTCAGAGTCACGGTTTTGCCCGGGCAGTGAATCAAGGGATTAAATCGGTTCAGTCAGAGTTAATTGTTTTAATGAATGATGATGTGGTTTTACAAAGAAATTGCCTGAAGGCTTTGTTAGATTTTTATCGCAAGCATCAGAATCAGCAGCTTTATGGTCAAGCTTTAGTGTTAAATAAGCAGGGTGAAATTGACACTGCCGGAGGAGAATTATTGTCACAGGGCAGGGTAAAAATGCTCAAATGTTCGAAAAAAATCCAACTGGTTTCTGCTACCTTAGCTTTTTACCCAAGGCGGCTTTTTGATCAGGTGGGTTTTTTTGACGAACGCTTTGGTTCTTATTTGGAAGATGTTGATTTGTCTTTGCGGGCCAATAAAAAAGGTTGGCAGGGTTATTTAGTGCCTCAGGCGCGGGCAATTCATCTCGGGCAAGCTACCAGCCAAACCCGGCGGGCTTATAAACAGTGGCATGATTTTAAAAATTGGCTCATAATAGCTGTAAAGCATCGGGAAGTGTTTGATTGGAAAAACAACTGGCGGCTAATTTTAGTTGAAAGATTGAGAAATCTTAGCGGCTTGTTTAAAGCGATTTTAAAACCATGAAATTAGTTAAAAAACCCATGTTTTGGATTATGTTTGGCGCATTGGTTTTGCGCTTGATTGGTTTAAACCAAAGCTTATGGCTGGATGAAGGTGTTCAGGTTCAAACGGCCCGGCTTTCACTTAGGCAATTGTTTGTTCAGCATTTTCCCAGTGATTTTAATCCACCCTTAAGCTATTTAATTACTTACTTTTGGCTTAAGTTGTTTGGCGCTTCAGAGATTAGCCTGCGCTTGCCTTCAGTTATTTTCGGCCTTGCCAGTGTATATTTGCTGTATTTAATTAGTAACGAATTATTTCCCAAGAAAAAATTACTTAGTAGGGCTGCCGCCTTGCTCATGGCAACAGCGCCATTACATATTTATTATTCTCAGGAAGTTCGTCCTTATTCTTTAGCCTGTTTTTTAGTGTTGGCCGCGGTTTATTGGTTTTTGAGGCTGGTTAACAATCCGAGCAAACGCTGTGCCAGATGTTATACGTTATGCGTTGTTTTAATGCTTTATTCTCATTATCTTACCTGGTTGATGCTGCCGGTTTTTTGGCTCGGAACAAAGTTATTAAAGCCTAATAAAAAAACTATCAAAAGTTTACTGTTTACTAATTACTGTTTACTGATTGCTATTTTTCCCTGGCTGCCCTTTTTATTTAAACAACTTAGGTTTGGCTGGACACAAGCGGCCAGTTTGCCGGTTTGGGGACAGACTGTTGGTTCAGTTTCGCTCAAGAGCCTGGTTTTAGTGCCGCTCAAGTTTACTATTGGCCGGATTTCTTTGGATAATAATCTGGTTTATGCTTTATTGCTTTTGCCGGTTTTAAGCCTAATAGGGGCTTTACTGTTCAGGGCTTGGCAGAAAAAAACCAAACCGGCTCTTTTTGTTTGGCTTTGGTTGATATTGCCGCTTGGTTTAGGAGCGTTGATTTCGCTCAAGCTGCCGGTCTTTTTTTACTTTAGGTTTTTGTTTGTTTTGCCCGCTTTTTATCTGCTTTTGCTTTGGGGGTTGCAATCAAGCGCTAAAAAACATCAAGCAATCTTGCTGGAAGCCCTTTTAGCCATTAATTTAATTTGCTCAACCCTTTATTTGGCTTTTCCTTGTTTTCACCGGGAAAATTGGCGCAGGGCGGTTCAGGCGCTTCATTTGCGCAATCAGCAAGCCGCGCCGGTTTTAATTATTCCTGAGGTCAGCCAGCCGTTTGCTTATTATGATCAGGGCGAGTCAAAGCTTTTGACTTATGGACAAATTGACCAGCTTTCAGATCAGAACTTTGTTTGGCTGGTTAAATATGCCCAGCCGATTTTTGAGCCTGATAATAAAACCGAAAAAATGCTGATTAAAAATCGCTGGCAATCAATTTATGAAGCTGACTTTCGCGGCGTTACCATTAAAAAATTTATTTCCTTGAAAAATGAACGATAAACAAAAAGCCGTTGGTTTAATTTTCTTAGCCAGTTTTTTAACCGGAGGAGTTACTAGTATGGTTAAAATTGGTGTTAGTTTGATTCCACCCTTTGGTTTTTTGTTTTTGCGAATGATAGTTTCCTTCATGATTATGAGTCCATTATTTTTAAAATCCAAGCTGAGTTGGCAAAAATTCAAGCCTTTGATTTTGATTTCTTTTCTGCCGACGATTAATATCGTGTTTTTTGCTTTGGGAGTAAGTTTAACCGGAGCGACTATTGGCCAGGCTCTTTATGCCGCTTGTCCGCTTTTGGCCGGAGTGCTGGCTTATTGGGTATTGGGGTCAAAGCTTAGCCGGAGCAAAATCATCGGTGTGGTTTTGGGTATGTTTGGAGTGGTAGTTATGATTTTACTGCCGGTTTGGCAAAAAACCAGTTTTTTTTCCGGTGGTTTGAGTGGAAATTTACTTATCATGGTTGGAGTTTTGGCTTATTCTTTTTATCAAGTGGTTTCTCAAAAAGCTCAGGAAGAATATCCGCCAATTATAATTACTCTTGCTTTTATTAGTGTGGCTTTAGTGGTTATTTTTCCCTTGGCTTTAGTTGAGTTAAGCCGGGAACCTGGTTGGTGGCGTCAGCTTAATTTACAGGTCTGGCTTAGTGTTTTGTATGCCGGTTCGTTCGGTACAGCGGTTGCTTATGGGTTAAACCAATATATTATTAAATTTGGCGGTCCGGTTTTAGCCGCCATGACGCTTTATCTTCAGCCGGTTTTTGCTTTTTTATGGGCAAGGGTGTTGCTGGGAGAACGTTTAACCCCGGGCTTAGTTTTTGGCGGTAGTTTGGCTTTGGTTGGAGTTTGGCTGGTGACAAAATCAGCCGATAAAGCAAAGGAGGCAAGGTGATTATTGGTATTAATGGCAACGAGGCTAATGTTACCCAGCGGGTGGGGAGCAACCAGTATGCTTTTCAATTGCTTAAGCAGTTGAAAATTTTTAAAAAGCCCCAATTTGTGGTTTATCTTAAAAAGCCCCCGGTTTCTGATATGCCAAAAGAGTCAAGTAATTGGCGCTATCAAGTGTTTGGGCCGGGCCGCTTGTGGACTCAATTGGCTTTGCCGTTAAAGCTTTGGCACGACCGGAATAAATTAGATGTTTTTTTTACTCCCGGTCATTATGGGCCGCGTTTTTGTCCGGTGCCTTCAGTGGTTTGTATTTTGGATTTGGCTTTTTTAAAGTATCCCCAAAGTTTTAGGCCTCAAGATTTGACTCAGCTTAAATCCTGGACCAAATATTCAGTTAAGCAGGCTCAAAAAATCATCGCCATTTCTCAGGCAACTAAAAAAGATATCGTCAGTCATTATGGTGCGGCTCAAACAAAAATAAAAGTGATTTATCCGGGTTTAATTGAGCTTAAAAAGGGCGAAGATACTACCGTAAAAGTTCTGAAAAAATATCGGTTCAAGCCACCTTACTTGCTCTATATTGGTACGCTTCAGCCCCGCAAAAACCTGACTCGTTTAATTCAAGCCTTTGCTTCAATACCTCCAAATCTCTCCACCTGCGGTAGATCTCCCGGAGGGAGACAAATTTCCAAATCTCTGGTTATTGTTGGTAAAAAGGGCTGGATGTATAAATCTATTTTTGATCAGGTAAAGCAGTTAAAGCTGGAAAAACAAGTGATTTTCACTGGTTATTTGAGTGATCAGGAGCTGGTTTGGGTTTGCCGGCAGGCTGAGGTTTTAATCAATCCATCGCTTTATGAAGGTTTTGGCTTTCCGGTTTTAGGAGCAATGGCTCAAGGAACCTTGGTTTTAGTCAGCCGGTCTTCGAGTTTGCCGGAAATCGTTGGCCAAGCCGGTTTATATATTGACCAGCCGGATTCAGTTGAGTCAATAAAAAAAGGTATAATAAAGGCACTGAGTTTGAGTTCCGGTCAAAAAGCAAGCTTAATCAAGCAGGCTAAACAGCGGGCCAAAACTTTTACTTGGCAAAAAACTGCCAAGCAAACCCTAGAAATTTTAACAGAAACAGGAGGTAAAAAATGACTTCGCCATTTAAAGACCGGATGGGCCAGCCACTTTCCTGGTTAGAGGCAGGTGAAAAAATCAGCGGCCGATTTTATAATTATTATTTGGATGCAAAAATCGCCTTGCTTTGGTTTTTGGGCTACATACCTTTTCATTCAATTCGACGTTTTGTTTTTCAGTTGGCAGGAGTTAAAATTGGCCGGCAATCAACTATCCATATTGGTGCCCGCTTTTATCAACCAAAAAATGTTCAAATTGGTGAAGGCACAATTATCGGCGATCATGCCATTCTTGACGGTCGGGCTAAGTTAATTATTGGTAATCATGTGGCGATGGCTTCCCGGGTAATGATTTTTAACAGCCAGCATGATGTGGAAGCTGAAGATTTTAAGACGGTTGTCAAGCCGGTTGAAATCAATGACTATGTTTTTGTCGGTCCGCGGGCAATCGTCCTTCCCGGAGTTAAAATCGGCCGGGGTGCGGTTGTAGCCGCCGGTGCCGTGGTGACTAAAGATGTTGAACCAATGACTGTGGTTGGCGGCGTGCCGGCTAAACCGATTCGTAAAAGGGGAGTGAAAGAACTGAACTATCGCTTGGGGCGGCCGCGCTTATTTCAATGAAGCTTTCAATAATTATTGTTGCTTATAATTCTCAAAAAGACTTTGTCAGGCTTTTGCCCTCAATTTTTACTCAAAAAAAAGCCAAACCAGAAGTGATTGTGGTTGATAATGCTTCAACTGATAAAACTGTTAGCTGGTTAAAAAAACATTATCCCAAGATAAAAGTAATTGCTAATCAACAAAACCGCGGCTTTGGTACAGCTAACAACCAGGGAATTAAAGCCGCCAGTAATGATTTGCTTTTTCTTTTAAATCCCGATACCCGGCTTCAGTTCGGTTGTTTAGAGCAGATTATTAGCTGGTTTACTGTTAATCCTGACAAACAAATTGCCGGCTGCCAGTTGTTAAATCCTGATGGTTCAATCCAGCCCTCAGGCGGCTTTAACCCAACCTTGTTTAAGCTTTTTTGCTGGGCATTTTTTATTGATGATTTGCCGATTTTCCGGCGGTTGGTAAAACCATATCAGGCGCGGGATCTAAGCTTTTATCAACAAGAGCGTCAGTTTGACTGGTTAATGGGGGCGGCTTTAATTTTCCGGCGGCCGGTCTTTAAACAAATCGGTTATTTTGACGAGCATATTTTCCTTTATGGCGAAGAAGTTGAATTGCTTTTTCGCGCCCAAAAAGCCAAAATTCCGGTTTGGTTTCTGCCTCAAGCAAAAGTGATGCATTGGGGCTATGATCCCAAACAATCCCTTAAAGAATCAGCTGTTTTAGGTGAATATCAGGCTCTGGATTATTTTTTCCGCAAACACCGGCCGGCTTGGCAGTGCTTAGTCCGGCGCCTGATTTTAAAAAGTGGCGCTTTCTTAAGGGCAATACTATTTGGTAAAATTACCCATAACAAGGAGAAAGCGAAGATTTATGAAAAAGCTTGGCGTTTGGTTAAATAAGTATTTTTTGTCTGTTTGGGCTGTTTTCCTGCTTTTTTTTATTCCCCTTTATCCCAAACTGCCCCTGCTTGATATTTTACCCGGTTATATTGTCCGGATAAGATTGGAAGACTTTTTTATTGCTTTTGCCTGGCTGTTGCTTGCTTATCAGTTGATTAAACAACGCATCCAGCTGAAAAAGGCGCCACTGTTTAAACCAATAGCGATTTATTTAATCATTGGTTTTTTATCTTGTTTGTCAGCCCTTTTTATTACCAAGACTGTGCCTCTGGAGCTAATTCACGCCGGCAAGCTCTGGTTGCACTATTTTCGCCGAATTGAATATTTTTCCTTATTTTTTATTTTTTATTTTGGTTTTAAAGCCTTGCCTAAAAAATGGCAGGCAAGGGCTTATTTTCCGTTGCTGCCGATTTTGCTCATTGTAGCGCTTTATGGTTTTGGCCAAAAATATTTTTATTGGCCGGTTTACTTAACTATGAATCGTGAATTTTCCAAAGGCATGAAGCTTTATTTGACTGAGCATGCTCGGGTTTCTTCAACCTTTGGCGGCCACTATGATTTAGCCGCGTTTTTAGTGATTCTTTTACCCCTGATATTGGCCTTGTTTTACGCTGTTTCTAAAAAATTGCTCAAGTTGGCATTTTTGCTTGGTTTTAGTGCCGGCTTTTGGTTGTTGATTTTAACCGCTTCGCGAACTTCATTTATTGCCTATTTGGCTTCTGTTGGTATCTTTTTCTTTTTAATGGCTATTAAAAAAGGCTTTAAGTGGAGCCTGCTTCGCGGCGGTTTAGTTATTTTCCTAAGTATATTTATTATGCTCTTTTTTGGCGATCTTTCCAGCCGTTATGCTCATTTTGTGTCCGGAATTAAGAAATATCCGGGAATTTGTTTTACTGTTGAACCTAAAGAAGCTAAGGAGGCTGAACTGATTGCTAAGCCGGTTTTACCCGGCGGGGCAATTTTGGAAAAAGAAGAAGATAAAACCAAAACCGCCAGTGAAAGTGCTGTTTGCCGGGCTTTAATTAGGGTGAATGAAAAAATTAATTTGGAAAAATTAGCTGAATTAATCCAAAAAGCCAAGCAAAGCAAGCTGGTGGCGTGGTTAAAGCCCAAGCCCAAAAAACCTGATGCTTCTCAGGTAGTTACCAAGACCGATGAAGTGCCGGTGCCGGTCAGGCCTTTGCCGCCTGACGTTTATGAGGACATTCCTTTGTATCCTACCGCTAGCCCAAGCGCTGAGTCAGCAATAGCTACAGCTACATTAACGCCAGCGCCAGCGCCGGTTGGCCGGACTTATTCGGATAATGCTTATAAATACGGCTTGTCGGCAGCCATCCGGCTTGATGCTTTATGGCCATTGGCCTGGGAAGGTTTTGAACGCAATCCTTTATTGGGCTCAGGATATTCAACTTTAACCAAGGTTAAGCCGACTGATTTTACTGAGGCGGAATCAACTGATAATGACTATTTGCGCATGCTGGGCGAAACCGGCTTATTAGGCAGTTTGAGTTTTTTAGCTATTTTCGGTGTAGTTTGTTATCAAGCCTGGCAAAGTTTAATTCATAGCCGGCATGTTTATGATCAACTTATGGCTGGAGCAATAATTGCCCTGGTGGTTGGTTTATTAATTAACGCTGTTTATATTGATATTTTTGAAGCCTCAAAAGTTGCTTATATGCTTTGGGCAGTGGTGGGAATCTTTTTTGCTACACGGGCTAAATTAAAAATTAATCCACCAACTGGCGGAAAAAGATGAAAAAAACCTGGCTATTTGTCATTCTTGCTCTTGGTTTTTTAGTGCGTCTTTATCGAATTAATTTTCCTTTAGCTGATTGGCATTCCTGGCGCCAAGCCGATACTGCGGCTGTAGCCCGGAATTATTGTCAACAGGGGATTGATTGGTTCCGCCCCCGTTTTGACGATCTTTCCAATATCCCTTCAGGTCAGGATAATCCTCAAGGGTGGCGGTTTGTTGAGTGGCCGATTTATAATGTTTTACATTGTCAGGTTTATAAAATCACCAGCGCTTTTATACCTAATTTCAGTTTTGAGGCGGCCGGCCGGCTGACGGCAATCTTTTTTTCTTTGGCCTCAATCAGTTTGATTTACCTGTTGGTTAAAAGCCTGTCCGGCGAAAAACTAGCCTTATTAGCCAGCTTTTTTTTGGCAGTTTTACCTTTTAATATTTATTATTCCCGAACAATTTTGCCAGAATCAGCCTTAATGGTTTTTTCTTTATCCTGGTTTTACTTTTTTGTTGTTTGGTTAAAAACTGATCGAGCTTGGAGCTATTGGTTGTCTTTGGCTAGTTTTGCTTTAGCCTTATTAATCAAGCCTTATGTGATATTTTTCGGTTTACCCCTGCTTTATCTTTGGTGGAAAAAAGATAAGTTAAAAATTGTCAAAAATTGGCAAGCTTACCTTTTTTTGGGTCTGCCTTTAGTGGGTTTTATTGCCTGGCGTTGGTGGATGAGTCATTTTCCTGAAGGTATTCCGGCTTATCTTTGGTTATTGAATCAGAATGGCATCCGCTGGCGGCCGGCTTGGTTCCGCTGGCTGTTCGCCGATCGGCTCGGCCGGTTAATTCTTGGTTATTGGGGCTTGATTCCTTTTGCCTTGGGTTTAATAGTTAAGCCGGGTAAGCATGCCGGCTGGTTTTATCATTGGTGGCTGGCGGGTATCCTGGTTTATTTAAGCGTTTTTGCTACCGGAAATGTTACTCATGATTATTATCAGGTAATTACCCTGCCTTTAATTTGCGTTTTTCTGGCCAAAGGAACCGAATTTTTGCTCAAACCGCCCAAAAAACACTTTTCCCTGATTATTGGTTATTGTCTATTGTTTGCAAGCCTAGCCTTAATGCTGGGCTTTTCTTGGTTTTATGTCCGGGATTTTTTTAATATTAATCATCCGGAAATCGTACTTGCCGGCCAGGCGGCTGATCAGCTTTTACCACCTGAGGCTAAAGTAATTGCTCCTTACGGCGGCGATACGGCATTTTTATATCAGACCAATCGTTCCGGTTGGCCGATTGGTTTTGAAATTCAAGACAAAATTGATAAAGGTGCCACTCACTATGTGTCAGTCAATTTTGACGAGGAAGTTAATTGGTTAAAAGATAGGTGTCCGGTACTGCATCAAGCCGAACAGTTTGTGATTATTGACCTGCAAAACTGCTCCCAGCCGTTAAATTAATTTACTTGACAGAATATAACTTTGGTGTTATAGTTAAAATCGTAAAGATGTGGAAAGTTGATTTTTTTGAAAAGGAAATAGAGAGATTTTTAGATTTATTGTCTAAAAAAGAAAGGGCCAAGGTTTTAAGAAATATTTTTTTATTGGAGAGATTTGGCTTAGGCCTGCGTGAGCCAAATGTTAAATCATTAAAAATTAAAAAATTAAAAGAGTTAAGGATAATTTTTAGCTCGAAAATATTTAGATTTTTGTTTTTTCATTATCAAGAAAAAACATTAGTAATTCTGCACGCTTTTATTAAAAAAACGCAAAAAACACCTGCAAAGGAAATAAGAATTGCCTTAGAAAGAATGAAACAATATAGAAAAAATAAAGGAGGAGCAGATGAATTATAGACAATATTTAAAAAGACAACTAAAAAATAAACAATTTAAAAAAGAATGGGACAAGCTTGAGCCCGAGTATCAACTGATTGAAAGCATGATTGCTGCTAGATTAAAGAAAGGATTAACTCAGGAAGGTCTAGCCAAAAAGATTAAAACCAAACAAGAGAGTATTTCCAGAGTGGAATCAGGCAGGGTTATACCAACCATTTCTTTTTTAAAGAGGATTGCTCAGGGTTTAGACACAAAGCTAGAGGTGAGGTTTGGCTATTGATTTTTTAATTTTTACACCTTGGGAGTGTGGTAATCTGTAAAATGACTAGTTTTTCGGATAAAGATCATGTGCTATTATTTTGTGATATCAGCCGCTTGTTTTCCTAAGCCAATCGCATAGTTGAGGCCGCGATCCCAGGGATAGATATGGGCTTGGTTAGCTAAATAAAGATTTTTAATTGGAGTTTTGATCGTTGGTTTTAACTGAGAATAGCCGGGAGTAACTACAGGCTGAGCGTATTTATTTTTAAACAGCCAGGCTTTTTTAATCCAGCCTCGGCGAAACTCAGGCTTGATTTTTTTAATATAGGGCAAATAAAGCTTGATAATTTCAGTTTTTGTCATTGACCATAAAGGTTGATTTTCGGTCAGATATTTACCCACATAAAGCAGATGTTGGCCGCCATATTTTTCCGCCGGGATAAAATTTGTCTGTTCTACCAGGCTAATAAAAGGAAATCGGGAATCGCTGACATTAAGCCAGTAAATATCTTTGAGAATTGGTTTGTTAGTTTGTAAAACTAAAGTTAGACAGTGTAAAAATTTAATTTTCTGCCATGTTCGCGGCAGGCTGGGCACAAGTTTTAAAACAGTTGGCAAGGGAGTGGTTAAGAGTAATTTTTCGGCTTTAAAAGACTGTTTTTGAGTTCTGATTTTAAAGCCGGGAGTAATTTGTTTGACTTCTTGATCAAAATAAAACTTTACCCCTCGAATTTTAAGTTGTTTAACTATTGCTTCAGCCAGTTGTTGGAAGCCGCCGGAATAATAACCTAAGCTGAAAGTCCGGGCTTTGATCCGGGCCCAAAACCAGGCCAAAGAAATCTGATCCTGATAGCGGCCAAATTTACCGCTAAACAATGGCTGCCAATAAGTGTTGAAGTTGTGTTTACCCAGTCGTTTTTTTAACCATTGACTGGCGGTTTTAGTCTCGAGTTTTTGCCAGCGATGGGTAAGTTTTAATTGGCCTAAAGTCAGCAATGAACGCGGGGTTAAAGAGTTAAAGAGTCCCTCAGCTTGATTGTTAACCCAAAAAGCAGTGGTTGGTTTTTTAAAAAAGAGCTGTTTGATTAAGCCTAATTCTTTTAAAAACTTTTTTAAGATCTTGTCTGAGCTAAAAACGTGGTGATAATGTTTATCTAAATACCACTGCCAGTTTTTTTCCCGCCAGCCGCCGGCCAGGCCGCCAACTTGATCAGTTTTTTCAATCACCACCACTGAGTAACCCGCTTGGTTAAGATACCAAGCGGCACTTAAACCGGTAAAACCGGCGCCAACAATTAAAATCTTTTTTGCCATTATGATAAACTATATTATACATGAAGATTTTAATGCTCACGCCCTATTTGCCTTTTCCGCTTTATTCCGGCGGGCAAATCCGGACTTATAATTTACTTAAGAATTTAGCTGACAAACACCAGGTAACTTTGGTAAGTTTTTACCGCCAGGAACAAGAATTAGACTATGTTAAAAATCTAGAGGAGTTTTGCTTTAAGGTTTTACCGGTTAAACGTCGCAAGACCTGGGGTTTAACCAATATTCTCCTAGCCGGTTTTAGTTTTTACCCCTTTTTAGTAGCCACTTACCTTTCTTCCGAGGCCAAAGAAAAGGTTGAGCAGGAGCTTGGTTCCGGGCAATATGATTTGATTCACATAGAAACGTTTTACTTAATGCCTAACTTGCCTAAAACCGAAATGCCGATTTTATTGGTTGAACAGACCATTGAATATTTAGTTTACCAACGTTTTGTTCAGAATTTTAAGCTGTGGTTGATAAAACCATTGCTTTACCTTGATGTTTTAAAAATCAAGCTATGGGAACGCTATTTTTGGAGAAAGGCCAATTATCTGGCGGCAATGTCAACTGATGATCTGGAGATCATGTTAAAATCCGGGCATAAAAAAGAAGGCGGCATTGTTGCAAATGGGGTTGATATTGAATTTTTTGAAAAAAAGCGCGTCGTTAAAACCAGTCAGCCAACAGTATTATTTGTAGGTAATTTTAAATGGCTGCCTAATAAAGATGCGGCCACTTATTTGGTTGAAGAAATTTGGCCGTTGATTAAAAAACAAGTGCCTCAGGCGAAACTGTGGATTGTTGGCCGCAATCCGACTAAAGCCATTAAAAAGTATAACCAACTGCCGGATATCCGAGTTGGTCAAGTGGCTGACATTCGAGACGCCTTTGCTCAAGCTGATGTTTTGTTAGCGCCAATCAGAAACGGCCGGGGAACAAAATATAAAGTACTTGAAGCCATGGCGGCCGGTGTGCCGGTAGTAACCACGCCTTTGGGCGCTCAAGGTATTGAAGCCCGTCCGGGTAAAGAAATTGTTATTGCCACAAAAACTACTGATTTAGCCAAAGAAGCCAGCGCTTTATTGCTAAGTAAAAATAAAGATCAGCAATTGGCCCGCTTAGCTAAAAAACTTGTCAGGGCCAAGTATAATTGGCCAGCTATTTCGCAAAAACTTGATCAGATTTATCAGAAACTTGGCGGTGCTTAAATGGATTTATCAATCATTATTGTTAACTACAACACTAAAGATTATTTGCAAAAGCTTTTGCGCTCAATTAAGCCGGCCTTAAAAACAATCAGCGCCGAAGTCTTTGTGGTTGACAATGGTTCAACTGACGGCAGTCAATTATTAATTAAAACCAGTTTTCCCTGGGTTAAGTTAATGGCTTTAAAAAAGAATTTCGGTTTTAGCCAAGCCAATAATTGGGCTTTAAAAAAAGCCCAAGGGAAATTCCTGCTATTGCTTAACTCAGACACTGAGGTATTAGCTGATACTTTTAAAAAGAGTCTTAATTTTATCAGTTCTCGGTCAAAAGCCGGCTTAATTACCTGTCGGGTTGAACTTGACAATGGCGAGTTGGATCCGGCCTCTCACCGGGGTTTTCCCACTCCTTGGGCGGCCTTAACTTATTTTTCAGGATTGGAAAAGCTTTGCTCCAAGTCGCGACTTTTTGGCCAATATCATCAAGGCTGGAAAGACTTGAATCAAGCGCATCAAATTGATAGTCCCTCCGGTTGTTTTTTCCTATTGAGAAATAAGGCCTTTAAAGAGATTGGTTATTTAGATGAGGACTTTTTTATGTATGGAGAGGATTTGGATTATGCTTTGAGGCTTAAACAGGCTGGCTGGCAAGCTTGGTTTTATCCTGGTACTAAAATTATTCATTATAAAAAACGTTCGGGCCGGGCCAACACAAACAAACAAGAGCAAATTAAGGCTACGCGTCATTTTTTTAAAACCATGGGCCAGTTTTATAGCAAACATTACTTAAAGCATTATCCAAACGTGTTTAAATGGTTGGTTCTTTTGGCAATTTGGCTTTTAGAAAAAATCAAAATATTAAGCATATATTTATGAAAATTGCCATTGATTGTCGGTTTTGGGGAGTTGAACATACTGGTTTAGGCCGTTACACCGAACATTTGCTTAAAAACCTGCTTAAGCAGGACAAACAGAATCAATATTTTTTATTAGTCAATTCTTCGGCTCAAGAACGGATTAAAACCGCTTTAGCCCCAAGCAAAAATTTTAATCTGGTTGAGGTTAATGCCCGCCATTATTCTTTAAAAGAACAATTAGTTTTACCGCGGATTTTAAATCAACTTCAACCGGATTTAACTCATTTTTTACATTTTAATACTCCGATTTTTTATTTTGGCAAAACTATAGTTACCATTCATGATTTAATTAAACATTATTCCAGGGGAAGGCAGACAACTACTCTGTCACCGCTAATTTACTACTTTAAATATTTAAACTATCGGTTGGTTTTTGGCCGGACAGTAAAAAAAGCAGTCAAAATTATTGTACCGTCAGAGTTTGTTCGACTTCAATTAATTAAAGTATATGGTTTAATTAATCAAAGAGTTAAGGTAATTTCAGAGGGAGTTGAACCGGAATTTTTTAAAACAACAAAAGCGTTTAAACAAACCAAGCCTTATTTACTTTATGTTGGCAATCTTTATCCGCATAAAAACTTAGAGCGTTTAGTTCAAGCAATTAAACTGCTTCAGCCGCCAATTGAATTGGTAATTGTATCCAGCCGTGATGTTTTTTTAAAAAAATTTATTCAGCAAGTGGATCATTTGTGTGTCCGGAAATTGGTTAGGTTTATTCACCAGCCGAGTGATCGACAATTAAGAGCCTTATATCAGGGTGCTGCGGCTTTTATTACTCCGTCTTTGATTGAAGGCTTTGGTTTGCCCGGCATTGAAGCCATGGCCAGCGGTTGTTTGGTTTTAGCGGCTCAGGCCAGCTGTCTGCCGGAAATTTATGGCAAGCATGCTTGTTATTTTGATCCGTTGGATGTTAATGATATTAAGGCTAAAATTGCTCAAGTGAGACGTTATCCGCCGGCAGTAAGAAAAAAGCTGATATTAAAAGCGAAAAATTGGGCTAAACAATATTGTTGGCAAAAAACTGCTCAGGAAACTCTTAGTGTTTATAAAAAATGAAAGTTGCCCTAGTTTACGATCGTGTTACTAAATGGGGTGGAGTTGAGCGGGTTTTGCTCGCCCTGCATCAGCTTTGGCCTGAGGCACCGCTTTTTACCGCGGTTTACCGGCCGCAGACTGCTTCGTGGGCTGAGGTTTTTCAAATAAAAACTTCATTTCTTCAACATTGGCCTTTAGCTAAGAGTCATCATGAGTTTTATCCCTGGTTAACTCCGCTGGCTTTTGAAAGTTTTAATTTTGATAAGTATGATGTGGTAATTTCTGTAACCAGCGCTGAAGCCAAGGCGATTATTACTAAGCCTGCAACCCTGCATATTTGTTATTGTTTAACTCCAACCCGCTATCTATGGTCGCATCAGAAACGCTATTTTAAGCGGCCGGGCTTAGCTGGTTTTTCTCAGCTGGGTCGCCAGGTTTTTAAATTACTTAGCCCGCCAATGCGGTCTTGGGATAAATTAGCCGCCCAGCGGCCTGACGTTTATTTGGCCATTTCCAAAGTAGTTCAACAGCGAATAAAAAAGTATTATCATCGCAATTCAAGAGTGATTTATCCTGGCATTGATTCTAAGCAGTTTTCCACTAAACGCTATAGTTTAAATGTTAAACCCTATTTTTTAATTGTTTCCCGCCTAGTGCCTTATAAAAACATTGATTTGGCCATTAAAACTTGCAACCAACTGAAGACTAATCTCAAAATCATTGGTGTCGGCCGGGAAGAAAAATACCTGAAAGGCCTGGCTGGACCAACAATTCAATTTTTGGGCCAGTTGGGAGAGCAGGAATTAATTGCTTATTATCAAAATTGTCAGGCTTTAATTATACCCGGAGAAGAAGATTTTGGTTTAGTTGCCCTGGAAGCTCAGGCCGCCGGCAAACCGGTAATTGCTTTAGCGGCTGGCGGGGCTAAGGAAACAATTATTAGCGAACAGACCGGCTTATTTTTCTCCCGGCCAAAGACGGTTGATTTAGTTCAAGCCTTAATTCGTTTTGACAAAATGGCCCCTAACAAGTTTAAATTAGCATGTCAGCAAAACGCCCAGCGCTTTGCTTTGACTATTTTTAAAACCAAGTTTAAAAATAAAGTGGAGGAATTGTGGCAACAACATCAGACATTTTAAAAAACCTTTATGTGGTTATTCTTTGCGGCGGCGGTGGTACCCGGCTTTGGCCACGCTCGCGTCAAAAAACTCCAAAGCAGTTTATTAACTTTTTTTCTTCAAAAACCCTTTATGAAGAAGCAATTGAAAACATTACCGGTTTAGTTCCTCCTGAGAGAATTTTAATTATTACCAATAAAGATTATGTTGACGAAATAAGAGAAGAAAGTCCGGAAATTCCGCTTAAAAATATTATTGCTGAACCAGAAAAAAAGAATACAGCTTTGGCAATGGGTGTAGCTGCGGCTTATGCTTATCATCGTAATCCTGAAGCAATAGTAATTAATATTGCTTCAGACCATTTGATTCAAAATGAAAAACTCTTTCAGAAAACTGTTCTGGCTGCTGCTGAAGCCGTTGCTGATGGCAATCATATCGCCACTATTGGTATTAAGCCAGCTTTTCCTCATACGGGGTTGGGTTATATTCACCGGGGTAAAGTGGTTGATAAGTGCCAGGGAATGCCGGTGTATCAGGCTCTTGGTTTTAAGGAAAAGCCTGATTTGTCCACCGCCAAACAATTTTTAAAATCCGGCCAGTATTTATGGAATGCTAACCTGTATACTTGGAACGCTGGTTTTGTTCTTGAGCTGTTTCGTCAATTGGCGCCTGATTTAGCTGAAAACATTGACAGGATTTATAAAGCAATTAATACCAAACAAGAAGGGGTAGTTTTAAAACGCGAATATCAAAGGGCCAAGGCAGAGGCAATTGACTATGCTATTTCTGAAAAAACCGACAAACTGCTAGTTATTGCTGGCGAATTTGATTGGTGTGATGTCGGTGATTGGAAAACAGTTTATGAATTAGGTAAAAAGGGCCAATTGGGCAATATGGTAATTCAATCACGCCGGGCCAAGCCTGGCCGCAACGTAATGTTTGTTAATAGCAAAAATAATTTGGTGAATTATAATAATCAACTAATTGCTTTGGTTGGCGTTGAGGACTTGATTGTGGTTGATACTGATGACGCTTTGTTGATTTGCCGGCGCGACCAGGCACAAGGAGTAAGACAATTAGTCGATACCTTGAAAGAGTTTAAAAAAGATAAATTTCTTTAAGATTTTATGGGATATCCGCAGCTAAAACGTTTAATTGATATTTTTCTCGCCCTATGTTTAGCGATTCTCTTTTTACCATTTTGGTTTATTGTGCCTTTGGTTATTTGGCTGGAATCGGGTCTGCCGATTTTTTTTGCCCATCGGCGGATAGGACAGGATAACAGTGAGTTTACTATGTATAAATTCCGTACCATGGTAAGAGGAGCAGATAAACTTTTAAGAAAAAATAAGCGCTTGTTTGAAGAGTTTAAAAACGGCGACTGGAAGTTGGCTAAAGACCCACGCATCACTGATTTAGGCCGAATTTTGCGCAATTTAACGATTGATGAATTTCCACAGCTGTTAAATGTGTTGCGCGGTGAAATGAGCATTGTTGGTCCGCGGGCCTATGTTACTCAAGAAATCAAAGAACAAACTAAAAAATACCCTAAGACTAAAAAATGGATAACAAGGATTCTTTCAGTTAAGCCGGGCGTTACCGGTCCTTGGCAGACTTCAGGCAGGAATGTAATTCCTTTTGACAAACGGGCTGAACTTGATTTTAAATATGCTAACAGTTTTAATTTTTGGGGAGATTTAAAAATCATTTTAAAAACTCCCAAAGCAATGATTTCAAAATGGTAGAAATTGAAAAGATTGAGCTATCTCAACCGCCAGCTGAACAAACCGCCACTAAAGTAGTGAGTGGTAATAAAAAGCGCAAGCTGCCCAAGTGGTTTAAAACGGTTTTAATAATATTTTTTGTTTTACTGGTTTTACTGCTTGTTCAGGCAGTAGTCGTGGTGCCTGGTTTAATTAAAACTGGTAAAGAACTCAGTCACGTTGGCCAAACAATTACTGTCGGATTGCAAGCTCAGGATTTAATTCCGGTTAATGAGGGTTTAGCCGTTGCTGAAGAAGATTTACTTAAGCTTCAAAAACAGTATCGGTTACTAATTACTTATCGTTTTGTCCCGGGTTTAAGGGCTTATTATCAGGATGGTGAAGCCGGTTTAGCCGCTGCCTTAGCCGGGGTGCGGGCCGGTCAAATTTTAGTTCAAGCAATTGAACCTTATGCCGATATTCTTGGTTTTCGGGGCCACGGCAGTTTTGCTGGAGGAACGACAGAAGACCGCTTAATGAAAGTGGTGGAAACAATTAAAAAGTTACTCCGGAAATTGATCTGGTAGTTGAACAATTGGAGGTGGCAGAAGAGAATTTAGCCCGGATTAACCCGGAGCGCTATCCTGAGAGTTTTAAAGATCAGGTAGTGCGTGCCAAGCTGATAAAAATTCAGCAAGCAGTTGGCGGCGGGGTAACTACCCTTAAAGAACTTCGGCCCGGTCTGGAAGTTTTGCCGGCTTTATTAGGTCATCCGGAATCAAAAAAATACTTACTCATGTTTCAGAACGATACTGAAAAACGGCCAACCGGCGGTTTTATGACTGCCTATGCTACCCTGAATGTTGAGTCCGGCAAAGTGAGGGCGGAAGGCAGTCAGGATATTTATACCTTGGATGCCAAGTTTAAACAGCGTCTTGAACCACCTGAACCGATTAAAAAAATACCATAAAAATGTGGCTTATTTTTATTTGCGCGATATGAATCTTTCGCCGGATTTTAAAACTTCAATGGATCTATTCCGGACTTATTATGATGAGATTCCCGGTGAGTCGGAAGTTAATGGTGTGGTCGCGGTTGATACCCAAGTTTTGACCCGCCTGATAGAGGTTTTGGGGCCGGTTGAAGTGCCGGGTTATGGCAAGTTTACTGCTGAAATTGATGAACGCTGTAATTGCCCCAATATTATTTATCAATTGGAATTAATTGCTGACGAACCGACCCATTTTTTTAAAGAAGACCGCAAGGGTGTTTTAGGACCGCTAATGCAGGAGATTATGTTTAAGGCTCTGGGAGCGGAAAATCATGTTTTTCCCCAGTTATTTGCTACTTTATGGCAGTCATTAAAAGAAAGACACATGTTGTTTTATTTTGATAATCCTGAAGAGCAGGCGGCGGCTGAAGCCATGGGGTTTGCCGGCCGAATTCAGCCGGCAAAAGGTGATTATTTAATGCTGGTGGATACTAATTTTGGCGGCGCTAAATCTGATTTGTATATTGAGCAAACTATTGATCAGCAAATAAGCGTGGCTGATGACGGCAGTGTAGAAAAAACAGTTACCATTGAATATAAAAATCCCGAAGAACCGGACAACTGCAGTTTAGAAAGAGCATCCGGCTTATGTCTGAATGGGCTTTATCGTGACTGGGTCCGTTTATATGTGCCCCAGGGAAGTGAATTAATTGAGATTTTGGGTTCAGAAGTTGAGCCAGTCGTGTCTGAAGAAGGAGACAAAACTGTTTTTGAAGCTTTTTATGGTGATGAATCGCCTTTACGGCCTTTGGGTAAAGCCAAGCTGGTATTCCGCTATAAATTACCCTTTAAGGCAATTGATGACTATAATCTTTATTTGCAAAAACAAGCCGGGACTAAAGACTTTAACTACAGTTTTACCCTCAATGACCAGCCTCAACCGGGAATAGTTTTAAATCAAGACCAGCGATTGAATTTTAAGCTCTAAATTTGGCTTCTTACAAAGTTAACGCTATTGTTTTTAAATCCAAAGAAATCGGCGAAGCGGATCGCTTATTGACTGTTTTTTCTCAACATTATGGTAAGTTAACTTTAATGGCCAAAGGTGTGCGCCGGCCAATTTCCCGTAAAGCCGGTTGTTTACAGCCATTTAATCTGGTTAAGCTTGTAGTGGCTAAAACCAGAACCTGGCATATTATTACTGAAGCAGAGACTATTCAATGCTATACCCAGATTGTTGAGTCTCTTTCCAAAGCGGGCGCGGCTTATTATCTGGCAGAATTAGCTGATCAACTAGTGCCTTTGGAACAAAAGAACGAAGCGGTTTTTATTTTACTCAAACGTTTTTTTAGCCAACTTGACCAAGGAAAGCTTTATCCTAAGGATTTGTTTAATTATGCTTTTGAGCTCACCCAAATTCTGGGTTTTGGCCCGCCGGAACAGGTGACTGATCTAAAAAGCCTGGAACATTATCTTGAGTCTGTGATTGAGAAAGAGCTTAATAGCAAGTTTTTGCTTCGCCAACTCTGAACGACTAATCTTATCAGCGTTTCGGTTGAAATATCCTATAATTATGGTAAACTACCGATATGTTTGGAAAAGAGTTTGTATCAGGTCAGCATGATGGAAAAGAACCTGGAGTTCAGGATTGGGTGCCAATGCGGCAGAGAGCTATGGGCCAACCGAGAATTATGGAGGCTGGGCCTTTTGTTTGGCAGCCTCAATTTATTCTTTATGCTGAACATCTTGAGGTTAATAGCTTGGCGTTTGCTCTATTGCCTTTACTGGGGTTGGAAAAGCCGATTAAAATCGTTTCATATAATCCGCCAAAAGACAATGATGGGCCTGTAACAATGTTGGGTTCTATTTCTGCCAGCGGGGAGGCTGTGATCACTGGAGCTCTGGGAAGAGTTAAAAGACCTAAAAATGCTGGGGTATTTAGAGTCAATCAAGTGTCTGATGGAATTGAACTTCTTGTTAATTTTATTGGAATTGCCGATTATGTTGAAGCTGTTTTACCTGATGGAAGAAGACATCCTCAATTTTTTGAAAGATATGGAGCAGAGATAGATAGAGCGATAAGAGGAAAAATGAAACAACTGCCCATATTAAACTTTTTACTTCATGGTGTAGAACAACCTGGAGTCTTTTACAGTGAGCTTATGGGTTTTGCCATAAACTCACTCGCAGCAATTGTTGTCGCAGGTATAGGATCGTCGATGGTAATAAAGGAAAATCCTCATGACCCAGAAGCAGTTATTCCTCTTTTGCTTGCCTGTGGTCTTTTGTATGAGTTTGGGTGGACTTTACATAATGCAATAACTGTATGGTTAGAGCTAAGAAATCCCACAACTGATTCTATTAGAAAAGCTTATGCTGACTATTTAATTGAAAAGGTAGCAGTGGGAGATTTGCTTGGCTTATTGTATCCTGAAAATTTAACGAACTATCTTTTTCTTCCATTGTTAGGTGCATTAGCTTGGAATAAAACTTTAATTCGGGGAAAATGAACGAACAATTCCAAAACTTAAAATCAACGCTCTACGAGCGTAAAATAAGAGCTGAATGGTTGCTAGAGGAGACTTCGTATCGGCTTCTTACTTCTCATAGAGAAAAATTAAGAGACATGAAGCGTTTTGACAACCTTGTGGGTGGATTAATGAGTCTTTTAGATATTGATCCAACCATAGTTGCTAAACGACTAGCTCTAGATGGAGAACAGACGAAAGTATTATTCTTTTTGCTTCAGGGGTTCCAAGAAGGAATGTTTGTGCGTCGTCGGCCAATCAGAAAATCCAGATGTGCCGATGAGAGGTTTTTGTATGGTGCCTACAAGGTGACTCAAGCGCCTTTTATTTCTGCTAGAGAGAGAACAATGTCTGAGTCTGAATTAACTTTACTTTCAGCAATGGCAGAATTGTCTTTGCAAGAAGTCCGTATTGTTGCTTGCTGGAACTCAACGCACAATATGCCCTTAACAGCTAATTTTTGGGCATCAGGCGGTACAAAAATTAGCGGCAGCCTTTCTTTCATGTTTTTACCCATTAAGCCGGAATCTTTAGACGATTTATATATTCCCGGAACTCTTCCACTAATAAGGTCTCAGTTGGGAGAAGTTTGTTTAGTTGCCGGAGGAGGAGACAGGGTTGATTTTACAAGCGAATCTGATTCTATGGGTCAAAAAAAGACCACAACTAACAGATTCTATTATTTAGGAGAATTTTCTTTTGCTAGTAGAGATTTTGATAGCCAAAGGGTTCATTGTTGGGGACATAATTCAAAGTATCATTCAAAAACACGCCCTGTGGCGGAGAGGTTAATGGCTCATCAGTCTCGCGTAAGACAAACTGCAGCAGTTAAAATTACTCCTTGGTAACACTCCCCTTGAAAAATCAGCCCCAGACTATACAATAAGTTTATGGTTGATTTGTTGTCAAAAGTGGTATCTCTGTCTAAGCGGCGCGGCTTTGTTTTTCCCGGTTCGGAAATTTACGGTGGTTTAGCCAACACCTATGATCTGGGGCCCTTGGGAGTTGAACTTAAGCGTAATATTGTCAATCTTTGGTGGCAGGAGTTTGTCCACCGTTATCCGGAAATCTATGGTTTAGACACCAGTATTTTAATGAGCCCGCGGGTTTGGGAAGCATCCGGTCATACTGAGAGTTTTAGCGATGTTTTGATTGACTGCACAAATTGCCAGTTAAGAACCCGGGCCGATCATTTAATTGAAGATAATTTGCCGGACTTAAAAGTCGAAGGCAAAACGTCCAAAGAGCTTTTTGAGTTGATTAAAACCCACCAACTTAAATGTCCTAACTGTAATCAGTTTTCCTGGACACCGCCGCGGAATTTTAACCTTTTGTTTAAAACTGAAGTTGGCATTGTGGCCGGCAAAAAAAATACCGCTTACTTGCGGGGTGAAACCGCCCAGGGAATGTTTGTTAATTTTAAGCAGGTGCTGGATTCAATCCGCCCCCAGCTGCCCTTTGGTTTGGCCCAAGTCGGCAAGGCCTTTCGCAATGAAATTACTTTGGGTAAGTTTACTTTCCGGGTTTTAGAATTTGATTTGGCCGAGTTTGAGTATTTTGTTAGAGCAGATGAATGGGAAAAGTGGTTTGGGTTTTGGCAGGAAAAAACCCATGATTTTGCCCTTAAATTGGGAATTAATAAGCAAAAACTCCGCTGGCGGCCCCACACTAAAGACGAGTTATGCCATTATTCTAAACGCACTGAAGACTTAGAGTATAACTATCCTTTTGGTTTTAAAGAGTGGCTGGCGGTGGCTTATAGAACAGATTTTGACTTAAAAAACCATATGGAAAAATCCGGGGTTGATTTGAATTACACTGATCCTCAGACGGGCGAGCGTTTTATTCCTCATGTGATTGAGCCGACATTTGGGATTACCCGGAGCCTGACAACGGTTTTAATTGATGCTTACCATCAGGAAAAAGACCGCCTAATTCTTAAACTAAAACCTGAGATTGCGCCTTATAAAGCCGCGGTTTTTCCTTTATTGGCCAACAAGCCCAAACTGGTGGCTTTGGCTCAGCAGGTTTACCAAGATCTCAGCCAGTCTTTGGTTGTGGCCTGGGATGAGCGGGGCAATATTGGCAAGCGTTATTATAGTCAGGATGAAATCGGCACCCCTTGGTGTGTAACTATTGATTTTGATAGTCTTGAAGATAAAGCAGTCACTGTTAGGGACCGCGACACTACCAAACAAGAGCGAATTGGTATTAACAAGCTGGGCAGTTATTTTAAGGAGAAGTTAGCATGAAAAAAAAATTATTGTTATTGCTTGCCGGGATTGCTTGTTTATTATTGATTGCTGTTTTAATCGGTTATAAAAAGAAACCAGAGTCAGAGCCTCAACCTCAAGCTCTGCCTCCGGCAGTAATTAACCAATTACCGATTAAAGACCGGCCTTATGTCACTTTAATACCGAGAGTCGATGGTAAAGAAGTGGTTTTAACTATTAACGGTTCTGCGGGTGCTGATTTGGTTGAATATGAATTAGAATATCAGGCCGGCAACATGATTCAGGGGGCTTTTGGCCGGATTGACTTTAGTCAGGATGAGCCGCCGGTCAGTAAAGAGCTGTTATTTGGCAGTTGTTCTAAGGGGAAATGCAAATATGATGAGGATGTCAGCGGCGGCAGTTTGACTTTGCGCTTTGAAGGTGAACAGCGTTTTGTGCTTAAGGGCGATTTTACTTTACAGTTAATGGCCGAAACAGAAGGCATATTCACTTCCCGAGATGGCCGTTTGAGTTTGGATTTAGGCTCTAAAGATCTGGCCAGTTCTACTTATGTAATTGTGGCTAATACTTTGGGTTTGCCGGGTACGATTGAAGGTGAAGTTGTTGCCGGGCCGTACGGCTTTTTTACCGCGGCCAAGTCAGGCAAGTTGGCCGGCGCTGTTCTTAGCTGGCAGACTTCAGACGATCCGGCCGGTCTTAAAATTTATGGTTATGTTAATGGTGATTGGCAGGAATTCAGCCAAAATCGTTCAGTTGAAGATAAAACCATTTCAGTTTCAGTTGACCAGCTGACAACTTTTGTGTTGGTAAAAGAGTAATCAGCTATTGACAAGAGTTTTTAAGCAGTTTAAAATAGTGCTGTATACAGCATAAAAGTTAGCGGAGAAAATTATGCAAATGCATAGAACACAGATTTATTTTCCTGAAGAGCACTTGGAAATTCTTAGACAGGAAGCAGTTAAAAAAGGCGTCAGTTGGCCCGGATAATTAGAAGTAAAGTTGAAGCGAAGACTCCAGCAATAAAAACAGCTAAGAAAAGAAAAACCAAAAAAATAAAAATGACTGGGGCTGGTCTTTTATTGAAAATGGCCAAACAAGCAGAAAAGCAAGGGTTTAAAGGACCCAAGGATTTAGCCAGCAACGTTGATAAATATCTATATGGGGCTTAAAAGTATATTTGTTGATACCAACTATTTTTGCGGCCTTTATAATTCAGCAGATACTCTTCATTTAAAAAGCAAAGAAATCTTTGAAAAATTTAAGAAAACGCAGCACAAATTATATACTTCCAGTTTTATTGTTGCTGAGGTCTTAACTGTTTTATCACAGCGAATTGGTAAAAAATCGTCAATAGATTTTGGCACAGACATACTTAGTCAGGAAAATCTGATTAAGATTTTACGGATCAATACAAAAATAGAGCGCGACGCTTTTGTAATTTTTAAAAAGATAAAAAGTAAAAATTTCAGCTTTGTTGATGCGCTTAGTTTGGCTCTAATTAAAAAACATAAAATTAACCTTTTACTTACGTTTGACAAGCAGTTAGTTAACCTGGCTAAAACCAATAATATAAAGATTTTGTCTTAAGCCTACGATCTAAAGAGTAGTGCCTACTTTACTTATTGACAAAAGTAAAGCTGGAATATAAACTTACTTTATTATGATAACAGCCACACTTTCAAGCAGAAACCAAATTACTATTCCTAAGGCGTTTTTAGAGTTTTTTGCCATTAAAAGTGGTGATAAACTATTAATTGAAGCCAGAGATAAGGCGATAAAACTACAACCAATGGGCAGAAGTGTGATTAGATCGCTTGGGGGCAGCGTCACAATCGCTAAAGCCCAAAAAGGAATGTCTTTGCAAAAAGTGATGAGAATAACCCAAAAAAGAGTCGCTCAAAAATTAGTCAATGAAAACTAAGCATTTTTTAATTGATACTAACTTTATTCTTCGTTTTTTGCTTGATGTTCCTTCTCAGTTTAAAGAGGCTGAAAGAGTTTTTAAAAAAATAGAAGACAAAACAGCAACCGGGGTTGTAAGCGTTTTGGTTATTAATGAGTTAATTTGGATTTTTCAATATTTTTACAAGAAAAAACGCCAAGATTTTATTCCTCAAATTTTGAAGCTATTGTCTTTAAAAAACATTAAAATTTTAGAAATAAAAAAAGCTGAATTAATTAACATTTTAAAAGCAAGTTTAGAAAACAATTTTGATTATACTGATCTTTACCTTTTATTTCTTAGTAAAAAGTCCGGTCAATCGATTCAATCTTTTGATAAGCAGCTGATTAGGGCGACTAAGCTAAATAATATAAAGATTTTGTCTTAAGTCTACGATCTGTGGCCGCATTTTCCTTACTTTTCCATTTTCCTGCTTGACAAGCTGTGAAAACATTATCAAAATGGTTGTTAGTGGTGAAAAGTGGTGAAATATGTTAATTGGTAATTATAACAACCGTGTCAGTCTTAAGGGCCGAACCGCAGTTCCGGCTAAGTTTAGGAGTGAATTAAGTAAAAAGATCATTATCACTAAAGGCTATGAAAAAACCCTGTTTTTAATCAGTGAAGATGAATGGGAAAAACAGCTGAACACGGTTAATCTCCAGCCGTTGGTGATTTCCCAGCCTCGAGAGCCGGATCGGTTTATTCTTGGAAATGCTTTTCCGATTATTCTTGATGATCAGGGCCGGTTTGTTATTCCTAAGAGTCTGCGTCAGCATGCTCAGATTAAAGAGCAGGCAGTTTTTGTGGGCGTTGGCAACCGGGTGGAAATTTGGGATCAAGCCCGCTGGCAGGAATATCAGCAGTATTTAGGTGAAAATGTGGAAAAAATCGTTAACTCATTAGCCAGTAACCAGGAGCTAAAACCATGACCAGTGTTCACCAGCCAGTCATGCTTAAACAAGCAATTGAGTATTTAAATGTTCAGCCCGGTGAGGCATATTTTGATGCTACTGTTGGGGGTGGCGGTCATGCTCAAGCCATTCTGGCTGCCGGTGGCCGGCTTTATGGGATTGACCGCGACCCTCAAGCGGTTAGGCTGGCCCGGGAGCGGCTGACAGCCAGCTATCCTCAGGGCGGCTGGCAGGTTAATCAAGCCGACTTTGTTGATTTAAAAACTGCGGTTCAAGTTTTTAAATTAAACCAGTTCAGTGGGATTTTATTTGATTTAGGTTTGTCTTCTGATCAACTGGCTGATCGTCAGCGGGGATTTTCGTTTCAACTGGATGGACCTTTAGATATGCGTATGGATCCGGTTCTTAATGTAACTGCCGCAGATTTGCTTAAAGTTTTAAATAAAGGAGAATTATATGAACTTTTTAAAAAATTGGGCGAAGAAAAGCGTGCTTTACGCCTTGCTCAAGCTATTATTGATGCCCGTCAACAAACACCAATTACCACTAGTAAGCAGTTAGCTGATTTGGCGATGAGTGTTTGTGCTGGCAGGCGAGGTAAGCTACATCCGGCCACCAAAATGTTTCAAGCCTTGCGTATTGCAGTTAATGATGAGCTGAATAATCTTAAAGCCGCTTTACCCCAGGCAATTGATTTATTAAAAGCCAAAGGCCGTTTAGTAGTGATAAGTTTTCATGGACTTGAAGACCGCATTGTTAAACATTGCTTTAAAGATTTGGCAGTTGAGGGCGTGATCCGCTTGCTGACTAAAAAACCAATTCAGCCTGAGTTAGTTGAAGTTAAAGCTAATCCGCGTGCCCGAAGCGCCAAATTAAGAGCGGCGGAGAAAGTTTGATGAAAAATAGAAGCTTATTAAAACTAATGATTTTGATTCTGATTATTTTTGGTGTGGGACAAATTTTGGTTTGCAGTTATTTAGCCAATAAAGGCCAACAGCTTAAAGAAATTGAAAAAACAGTTTTGGCCTTGGAAAAAGAAAACCGTGTTTTGGTTAAAGATGTGGCTCAGGTTACCAGTTTATCTAAATTAAAAATTCAAGCCAGTGAACGAGGTTTTGTCGTCAACCCTGAAATTCTTGATTTATCTTCTTTACCAGTAGTAGCTTTAAAACCTTAAGCATGGATCGAGTTAAAATTGTTTTTTTCTGCCTCAGTTTGGGTTTTATCTTAGTGATTGGACGTTTGTTTTATTGGCAAATTTTAAAAACAGAAGGCTTAGCCGCTCTAGCTGAAAGCCAATATTTTTCTTCTTTAACTGTGTCAGCCCGGCGAGGCGAAATTTTAGACAGCGATGGTTTTCCTTTAGTGGCTAACCAGCCGAGTTTTCTGGCTTTTGTGCAAAAAAAGGATCTGAAGATTACTCATCAGGCTTTGGCTGAACAAGTGGCGCCGTTTTTAACAACTGATTCGGTTGCGACTTTGAGCGCTGAAGAACAAGCTCAGGTAGTTGCCGCTTTGGCCAAAAAAGTTCAGGATCGCCTGGATAATCCCAATTTGGCCTGGGTGCCGGTCGGACGCAACTTAAGTCTGGAAAAAAAACAAGCTTTAGAATTATCAGCTATTCAAGGTTTGGATTTTCAAGAAAGTTCGACGCGGTTTTATCCTGAAGCGTCAATGGCCGCTCAACTTCTGGGTTTTGTCGGTAAAGACGACAATGACAATAATCAGGGTTATTTTGGGCTTGAAGGGTTTTATAATTTGGAGCTGGCTGGCCGGCCAGGAATTTTACGCCAGGAAAAAGACGCCTTAGGCAAACCTATTTTACTCGGGAATTATTATTCTATTCCTCCGCAGAACGGCAGCAGTTTAGGGCTTTTTTTAGATCGGGGTCTGCAATTCATGCTTGAAGAAGAACTGTCGGCTGGTTTAGCCAGATATGGGGCTAAAGCCGGCTCCATTACTTTGATAGAGCCGCAAACCGGAGCAATTTTAGGCATGGTTAGTCTGCCGCACTATTCCCCGGCAGATTATTCCCAAAGTGATTCCGAATTATTTAAAAATCCGGTTGTAGCCGAAACTTATGAGCCTGGTTCTACTTTTAAGGTTTTGGTGATGGCAGCAGCTCTTGATGCCGAGGCGGTTAAGCGAGAGGATAAATGTGATCAGTGTGAGGGTCCAAGGCAAATTGGCGAATATACGATTCGGACTTGGAATGAAGAATACCATCCTGATGCCACTCTGGATGAGATTTTACAGTATTCAGATAATGTCGGGATGATTTTTGTTGGTGAACAGCTTGGTTTAGAACCGCTTTTGACTTATATTAAAAATTTTGGTTTTGGCAATAAAACCGGCATTGATTTACAGGAAGAAACCGCCTCATTTTTACGGCTCAACAATAAATGGGGTCAGGTTGGTTTAGCCACTCTTTCTTTTGGCCAGGGGATTGCCGTGACCCGGATTCAGATGTTGGCGGCAGTGAGCGCCATTGCTAATCAGGGTCAATTAATGGAACCGCATGTTGCTGCTAAAGTGATTAATAGTCAAAAGACAATTGCGATTGAACCCCGGACAATGGCTCAGGTGATCAAGCCGGAAACCGCGGCCATAGTGACTGATATGATGGTGAATGCGGTGAATAAAGGCGAGGCTCAATGGGCCGTGCCTCAGGGTTATAAAATTGCCGGCAAAACCGGGACATCACAAATTCCCATTGCCGGTCATTATGATGAAGAAAAGACCATTACTTCGTTTATTGGTTTTGCGCCTGCTGATGAACCCCGGTTTGCTATGCTGGTAACTTTACGCGAACCGAGTTCTTCGCCCTGGGGTTCAGAAACAGCGGCGCCGCTGTTTTTCCGCGTGGCTAAAAAGCTTTTCCTTTATTTTAACATTCCCCCAGAGTAAAGTGTGTTACAATAGAATTGTGCTTCAGAAGATTAAGAATATTTACCATTTTCTGGTGGCTTCAGCTGCTTTGATTTATTATCGCTTTCCGGCCAAAGAGTTGACTGTTATTGGCGTGACCGGCACTGACGGTAAAACCACCACCACCAGCTTGATTTATCACTTGTTGCTTGCCGCCGGTTTTAAGGTTGCCATGATTAATTCAGTTGAGGTTTGTTTTGGCCCAAAAAAAGTCCCTACCGGACTTCATGTAACCACGCCGGATCCTTGGCCTTTGCAAAAAATTATCCGTCAGCTGGTTGATCAGGGTTTTACTCATCTGGTTTTAGAAAGCACTTCCCATGGTCTGGATCAGCATCGCCTTTTAGGTTCTAATTTTAAAATTGCGGTTTTTACCAATGTGACTCATGAACATTTGGATTATCATCGCACCTGGGAGAATTATCTTAAGGTTAAGGCTAAGTTAATGCTTGGGGCTAAACTGGCGATTTTAAATCGTGATGACCAATCTTTTAAACAGCTTGATAAACTGGCTAAAAAATATCAGTTAAGGGTTATTAGTTATGGTCAACAACCAGGGGCTGATTTTCAACCCCACAAGGTCAAGCTTAAAACTGACAGTTCCGGATTTCAGCTCAAAGGAATCAATTTTAGACTGCCCCTGCCTGGTGTTTATAATTTAGATAATGCTTTAGCGGCCATTAGCGCGGTTAATGCTTTGGGGGTTAGCTTTAAGGCTATTCAGCCAGTCTTAAATCAATTTAAGGGGGTTAAGGGTAGAATGGAGGAGGTTAAAAACAAATTTGGTTTCCGGGTTTTTGTTGATTTTGCCCACACGCCTAATGCTTTAGCCAGGGTTTTAACTGCCATGCGGCTGATGACTAAAAAACGCTTGATTGCGGTTTATGGTTCAGCCGGATTGCGAGATCAAACCAAACGGTCAATGATGGGAGAAGTTGGCGCTCGTTTGGCTGATGTAGTGATTTTAACTGCCGAAGATCCCCGGACCGAGGACGTTAATCAAATTATTAGCCAAATGGCTCAGGGTTGTTTAAAAGGCAGGGCTAAACTGATTAAACAAGTGGATCGGCAAAAAGCAATTAATCTGGCAGTTAGGCTGGCGAAGTCAGGAGACGTGATTGGTATTTTGGGTAAAGGCCATGAACAATCAATGTGTTTTAATAGCATAGAAATGCCCTGGTCTGATTATCGGGCAGTAGAAAGGGCTTTGATAAGCAGATGAGTGCATCGCCAATTATTTACTTTTCCCAATTTAAAAAATTTCCTGATTTAGTTCATGGAATTTCCACCCGATCGTGGGGCAACATGGCGCTTACAGTTAATGGCCAGCCAGCCAGTCGCCAGTCAGTGTTTAATAACCGCCAACAATTGGCCCGGCAGCTTAAAATTAAGCCGCAAAACATTTATGAAGTCAAGCAAGCCCATAGCAGTAAAATTATAATTTTAGACAAAACCGGATTTAAAAATTACCGGTCAGTTGAAGCTGACGGTTTAATTACCAATTTGCCTCAGGTTTTTTTATTGATTAAAACGGCCGACTGCTTGCCGCTTTTATTTTATGACCCGGTTAAGCAGGTAGTGGCCGCGATTCATTCCGGCTGGCGGGGAACAACCGGTAAAATATTCTTGTTAGCTGTACTTAAAATGATTAATCATTTTGGTTGTCAAGCCAAAGATTTGTTAGTTGGTATTGGCCCGAGTATTAGTTCTTGTTGTTTTGAGGGAAAAACAATGTGGCAAACTGAACTGCCGGAATGGCAGCCATTTATTTTTAAACAAAATAACCAGTTTCATGTTGATCAACCGGCTTTTGTTAAACAGCAGCTAATCGAGGGCGGTATTGAGCCTAAAAAAATTAGTATAATTGATGAGTGTACTAGCTGTATGCCTCAGTGGTTTTCTCACCGGGCTGCTTTAGCCGGCAATCAAAGTAAAAATGGCCGCTTTGCGAGTATAATTGGCATTAAACATGGAATTAGGTGAAATAAAAACCATTCATTTTACCGGGATTAAGGGGGTGGCAATGACCGCCCTGGCTTGTTGCGCTCAAGATTTGGGCATAAAAATTAGCGGCAGTGATTTGGCTGAAATATTTGTGACTGACGCGACTTTAACCAAGAGGGGAATTAATTGGCATTCAGGTTTTTCTGACCAGCATTTACCGAAAAATTTAGATTTACTGGTTTATACCGGTGCTTTTGGCTGTCAGCCAAATCCGGAAATTGCGGCGGCTGAAAAACAAGGTATTCCTGTTTTGAATCATGCTCAAGCGCTGGCCTTATTTACACAAGATAAAACTTTAATATCAGTGGCTGGTGTTGGTGGCAAATCAACTGTCAGCGCTATGTTGGCAACTGTTTTTGATACCGCGGGAGTAAGGCCGAGTTTTAGTGTTGGTGTGAGTGATATTCCGTGTCTTGACGCTCCGGGGCGCTATGTTAATAACAGCCGGTTTTTTATTGCTGAAGCGGATGAGTATATTGCCTGCAAAAAGCGGGATGATCAACCGCGCTTTTGGTATCAGCGGCCCGAGTTGGCAATTATCACTAATATTGAGTTTGACCACCCTGATGTTTATGCTGATTTTGAGCAAACCAAGACGGCTTTTGCCCAATTCACTGCCTCAATTTCCGAGCAGGGTTTATTAGTTGCCTGCGCTGATAGCCGGAAGGTAAAAGATTTTTTAAAAAAGGTTGAAAAGCCGGTTCAAACTTACGGTTTTTCCGAAAAGGTTGATTGGCAGATTATTGATTGGCAACAAGGTGAGCAGTTTCAAAGTTTTTCAGTTGCTCAAGGGGGTGGAGTTTTCGGGCCAGTTAAACTAGGGGTTCCGGGCCGATTTAATGGTTTAAATGCGACTGCCACTCTAGCGGCAGCGACTTTTTTCGGTTTGGGTTTTAAGCAAATCCAGTCCGGTTTAAAACGCTTTACCGGCACTAAGCGCCGGTTTGAATTAATTAAAGCGACTGCTGACTATATTTTATATGATGATTATGCTCATCATCCGCGGGAAATTGAAGTGACCTTAAAAGCGGCTAAACACTGGTTGGCAGATTACAAAATTATGGTAATTTTTCAGCCTCACACTTATAGCCGCACCCGGGTTTTATTCAAGGAGTTTAGCCAAAGTTTTAGCTTGGCCGATCAGGTGATTCTGGTGCCGATTTATGCTTCGGCGCGGGAAAAACCCGATCCACAAACCAGTAGTTATCAACTTTATCAGCAAATTGCCCAACTTCATCGTCAAGCTTTTTATGTTAAAGATAAAGCCAGCTTGACTCGTTTGTTAACAAAAACGCTGCAGCCTAAAACCGCTATTCTTACTTTAGGCGCCGGTGATATCTTTTTATGGCATCCTGAGATTATCAAAACTTTAACTGCTTTAAGCTAAAAATGTTTAATTTAAAAAACTGTCAGACTAATGAACCATTGGCCAAGCATACCACTTTTGGCATTGGCGGCCCGGCTGATTATTTTTTCGTGGCTAAAAGTAAGGCTGAGCTAGTTGCCGCCATCAGATTTGCCAGGCAAAACCAATTGGCCCATATTGTTCTTGGTGGCGCTAGTAATATTTTGGTGGCTGATAAGGGCTGGCGCGGTTTAGTAATTAAAAACCAGGCCCAGTCAACAGTTTTTAAAACCAATTTAGTTGAAGCTGAAAGCGGCGTAGTTTTAACCCAGCTGGTGAAAGCGGCGTTGGTTAAAGGCTTGAGCGGTTTGGAACATTTTGCCGGTATTCCGGGCAGTTTGGGCGGCGCTTTATTTAACAATGCCCATTATCAAGAATATTTGATTGGCGATTTGGTGCTGAAAATTGAGGTTTTAGATCAGAAAAACCAGCGGCAGACGGTTTTAGCCCGGGATTGTCAGTTTGCTTATGAATTTTCCCGATTTCAAAAAAGCGGTGAAATTATTTTACAGGCCACGCTCAAGTTAAAACCGGGTGATCAGGCAGTTATGGAAAAAACTATGCAGGCGGCAATTGATTACCGTTTGAATAATCATCCCCAGGAGAAAAGCATTGGCTGTATTTTTCAAAACCCACCAGACAGACCGGCGGCTGAATTAATTACCGCCGCCGGCTTAAAAGGGAGGCGGGTTGGGGGAGCGATGGTGAGCCCTAAACACGCTGGTTTTATTATTAATGCTGACCGGGCCAAGGCAGCTGATGTGTTAAAATTAATTGCCATTATTAAACAAAAAATTAAAGTTAAGTTTGGGATTGAGTTAAAAGAAGAAATTTTTTTGATTGGAGATTTTGAATGAAATTTAAAATTCAAGGCGGTCAGCCGCTTTATGGAGCCATTCGTTTAGGCGGAGCCAAAAACGCTTCTTTTAAATTAATGATTGCCGCTTTGCTGGCCCAAGGTGAGTCGCGTTTGCTCAATTTTTCCCGGATTAATGATGTTGAGGTGACTAAAAAAATTATTACCAGTTTAGGCGGCGGTATACGCAGTGCCGGCGAGCGGACTTTGTTTATTAATTCGTCTGGTTTAAAAAGTTATACTATTCCGGAAAAATTAGCTCAGCAATCGCGGGCTTCAACCATGTTTGTCGGTCCGCTTTTAGCGCGTTTTAAGCAGGCGGTTTTACCTTTGCCCGGCGGAGATAAAATTGGCAAACGGCCCTTGGACCGCCATTTTGATGGTTTAAAAGCTTTGGGTGCCAAAGTGGAGTTTTTTAACGGTTTTTTTAAAGTTACTTGTTCCCGTTTACAAGGCACTAAGTTTACTTTTGCCAAAACCAGCCATACGGGTACGGAAACTTTAATCATGGCGGCGGTTTTAGCCCAAGGAACTACAGTGATTAATAATGCCGCGCTTGAGCCTGAAGTTGATGATTTGATTAACTTTCTCAATCAAATGGGTGCCAAGATTAAGCGTCAACCGGGCCGGATAATTGAGATTACGGGGGTTAATAAACTCAAACCAACAATTTATAAAATTATTCCTGACCGCAATGAAGCGGTTTCTTATGCAATTGCCGCTTTAGTGACTCAAGGTGATGTGGTTGTGGAAAACGCTGACCCCAATTGTTTAGCCAGTTTTTTGGATTTACTTGATAAAGCCGGGGCTGGTTTTGAAATAGGCAATTATGGCATCCGTTTTTACTATAAACAACCTTTAAAAGCCGTCGCGCTCGTGACCCAGCCTCACCCGGGCTTTATGACTGATTGGCAGCCTCTTTGGGCAGTGGTAGCCAGCCAATCAAGCGGTCTGAGTACGATTATTGAAGCAGTTCATACCAGCCGCTTTCAATATGTCCCTGATTTGGTGAAAATGGGGGCCAAGATTGAATTTTTTCAACCCACGCCTAATGATCCGAAAACCTTTTACAATTTTAATTTAACTGATGACCGGCCTGAATTTCAACACGGCATTAAAATCATTGGACCAACTAAATTGACAGCCATTAAAGCTCAAGTGCCGGATTTGCGTGCCGGAGCAACTTTAGTTTTGGCTGCTTTAAGCGCCCAAGGGGAGACTGTTTTGGAAAACATTAGCCATATTGACCGGGGCTATGAGGACCTTGACGGCCGCCTGCGCCAGCTTGGCGCCAAAATCGAGCGGGTGGAGTAGTATGAATAAGTTAAGATACATTTGCGACATTGATGTTTAGTGGATCACTACGCCAAAGCCTACCCCATTTTTAGTAGAATACGAGGCTATAGGAGGTGGACTAAGATGCTTTGTAGCCTACGAAAGTTTAGTCATGAGGAGG
>JAHJAY010000019.1 GCA_018813815.1 Patescibacteria group bacterium
ACCGCTCGCCACAGCGAGGACAACCGATAGTAATATGAGAAAGGTTACAATCTTTTTTTGAAACATAAAACAATCTCCTTTTTTATCTGATATTACAACCCGAAAGCTACTTTTTAGCAACCATATAACTTACTTAAGCCGCATACTTTAAGCAGTTTTTATAATACTGGCAGTTCAGTGGAAGATAACATTTCTCTATATTTGGATAATGTTGCCGGCGGCCAAGTTTATATTGATGAATTTTCCATTAGAGAGGTTTTATCAGCCGGTAGCTTAGGTGGTGAACTTATTAGAAGTCCGCGGGCGGATGTGCATACTTATGTTGATCAGCG
Organism: Patescibacteria group bacterium; assembly: GCA_018813815.1. Taxonomy (GTDB): domain Bacteria; phylum Patescibacteriota; class Microgenomatia; order UBA1400; family JAHJAY01; genus JAHJAY01. Next base: position 333 of record JAHJAY010000019.1, read on the forward strand.
GCCAGCGGCATATTTTGATCAAGAAGTTGTTGCTGGAGAGCAAAATTATGTGTTTTATAAATATGTTGTTCAGGATAAAAATGACTGGATTCCTAACCATCTGCATAATTTTGGGATGTTTGTTAATGATGGCGATGGTTATTATCAAGCTAATGGCACCAGAAACCGCTGGCTCCAAAATGCTTGGTGGCGTTATCTAGTTGCTCGCTGGGGTTATTCCACCGCCATTCATTCTTGGGAGTTAAATAATGAGGGTCCTCCGGATGATGGTAGCGGTAGTCATGCCAGAGCGGCGCAGGATTTTAGCAAGTTTATGCATGATTATGACTCTCATCCTCATTTGGCAATGACTTCTTTTTGGTGTTGTTGGCGGCCAACTTTTTGGGGAGATGAGGTTAATTTTCCTGATATTGATTATGCTGATATTCATCAATATATTAATACTGATGATGTTTCTAGTTATGATTTAGCTCAATGGATTTATGATAATGCGGCCGAATATTTTCAATCTCAAGTGGGTAAGCCGATTCAAATTGGTGAAATCGGCATTCAGGGAGCAGAAAGCGATTGGTTTAATAACCAAACTGATCCGACTTGGTGGCATAATTTGGTGTGGGCCGGAATTAACCACACGGGAGTAAGTTATCCTAATTATTGGTATCCTAATCATCTGGATCAAATAAATTATCAGACTGAAATTGGTCGGTTTACCAAGTTTATTAAAGATATTCCTTTAACTTCGGGTTATTATAAATCAGCCGGAGTGCAAGTTTCTAATTCTAATTTACGCGCTTGGGGGCAAAAAGACACGGTTAACGGCGGTTTGTATTTATGGGTGCAAAATAAGAATAATACTTGGAAAAACCGGCGAGACGGCGTTAATATTCCGGCCCAATCAGGCACAATAACAGTGGGAGGTTTTCAGTCTGGTAAAAGTTTTCAGGTTGAAGATTGGAATACTTGGACCGGTACTTATACCACTCAAACTAAGATTGTTGATTCTCAAGGAAATTTAATTTTTAGTATTTTTAACCTTCAAACCGATAAGGCAATTCGGATTTTATCAGCGGGATCAGTAAATTTACCGGGCGACGTTGATCATGATGGTGATGTGGATAAAGATGATGCGGTAATAGTTTTAAGTAATTATGGTCAGATGAATAGTATAGACTTTGCCTGGGTGAGAAAAGATTGGGGACAATGATGACAAAGAAAATAATATTAATACTATTAATAATAATTGGATTTTTAACTCTTGGTTTTTCTTTTGGCAAGAAGTTTTTTTCAAAAGAATCTTTTCAGAATTCTCCGGTTTTAGCTCAATCGAGCACTGATTGGCCGCAGCTTCAGCACGATGCCCAACATTCCGGTTATGTACCGCAAACCGTTGGGCCGCCGTATACTCAATTATGGCGAGTTAAGCACTTTCCAATATCTACCCGGGTTCAGCCGATTATTGCTGAAAATAAAATATTTTTACCTTCAAACAACGGTTCTTTTTATGCTCTAAATACTGTTAACGGGCAAATTAGTTGGTCTTATTTAACCGGGGGAGCTTTAGTAAATACCGCCGCTTATAATCAGGGTAAGGTTTATTTTGGCTCCACCGATCACTATATTTATGCGCTTAATGCTGTTAATGGTTCTTTAGCCTGGAGATATTTAACCAGCAGTACGGTTAAAACCGCGCCCGTGGTGGCTGAGGGTAAAGTATTTATTGGTGGATCTGATGGATATTTTTATGCGCTTGAAGAAAATTCAGGCAGTTTGGTTTGGCGTTATTATGTAGGAATGCCAATTTATGATAGCGCGGCCTATGATAATGGCCGGGTTTATTTTGGCGGAATGGATTCAAAAGCTTATGCGCTTGAAGCCAGTACCGGTAATTTACTCTGGAGTTTTCAAACTAATGGTCAAGGTTTCCGCGACCGTTGGACTGTAGCCGGGAATGGTAAGGCTTTTTTTACGCCTATGTTAATTGATTATCATCAAGCCTTGAATAGCGGTACTTATCTTTTTCATGCTGAGAATAATATCTATAATCAGCCGTGGTCGGTTCAAAAACAGGCAATTGTTGACCACTTGGCAAGCAATCCTTATCAGCAGGCAATGTATGTGCTTAATCAGCAAACCGGCCAGCAGCCTTTTGTGGCTCCGGTTCTTTATGCTTCAGGCGGAAGTAGTTCACCTCACCCTCAACCGGTATTATTACCAAATGGCAATGTTAATGTGATTTACCGCCGGGGATTTCCTGATGAGCCAGCAGAATCAGGAGCAACAACGGTTGATTCACTGTTTGTCGGGGAATTGGACGTAAATTCAGGTGACATTATTCCGATTGATGATTGCCGCACCATTAATAACGGTGGTAGATCGTGCGGCAGTCCATTCACCAGTGATGAATCTGCTGCTTTAATTAAAAGCGGCCGGATTTTATATGAGGATATTGCCCGTGGCTTGATTGGCTTAGATACTGCTAATAATTCTTTTTTGCCGCTGATAGCCCTTTTAAGTCCCTGTGTGCCGCCGTTTTTATGTAATAATGACTGCAGTAATATTGCGGTTACTTTTAATGATTATGTGCCGCCCCCGGTTGGTTGGCGCTTACATGATGAGCCCGGAGAGGTTATTTATCAAGAGGCCAATAGTGACGGCAATGATACTAAAAGACCGACGCCGCTTGCCGGCAATGTTTTTTACATTTTACATTTAAGCGATTTAGTGGCGGTTCAGGGAGCTTATCAATGAAAAAACGATTTTTGAGTCTGTGTTTAGCAATAATAATCAGTTTATTTTTTACTGTTAGTCCGGCTTGGGCGGTTTTTGAACATTATGTAACCAATCTGCCCCAGCCGGCAGTAATTAATAGCAGTACGTTTAGCATTCAGCAGGAATTAAACCAGGTTATTCAAGAAATGATTGCCGCTGGCCACATGAAATTAACTACTTATTATATTGGTCTTGGTGGTGACCCAATGATTTTTTATGCTACCCCAACAGAAACAATTTACACTTTAAGTGCGGCCTATCCTTATGTTGATTCGGCTTTACAACCGGGTTTAAAAGCCTATATTAAAAACGAACTGACTTTTAACCCGCTCACTAATGGTTATTATGAAAAATGGTGTTGTAAGTTGAGCGATTGGAGTGGGGCAAAACGAGAGTATTATCAACCTGATTTAGAAAAAACAATTAATTTTTACCCCGGTATACCGGTAAACCCGGCAGTTATTTATAGTCTTTGGCTTTATGCCTACAATACCAATGATTGGTCCTATGTGAGTGGTAATTATAATAGTATTAAGAATATTTATAGCAATATTAGTACGGTTGATAGTTATCCAAAGTTAGCTGGTGTGATTGGTTTTGCCCGGATTGCTCAACATCAAGGCAATGACAGTGATTTTAACAGTGCTTTAAATAAAGCTGAACAAGGTTTTAACAGCGGTCAGGATTTTAAGCAATTTTTAACTACAGCGGCAGTTAATTATCCGGATGGGGTTCACGAATATTCAACCCCGATTTTTATGTTTAATCGCAATCCGGTGGCGTTTCATTTTAACCGCGATTTGGGTGGATTTCTTCATGACTATTCTTTGTCTCAGGCGCTTGAATATGCCAACCAGATTTTAAAAGATGTTCCTTTGGCTTGGTTAACTGGTGCTGGTTTAACCCATGGTGAGAATGCTTATACTGCTCCGGAAATTCCCTGGACATTTTTTATGATCAGAGCCTCTATTGCCAGGGATTCGGTTGAACAGCTTAAAAAATATTTAGACCGGCCTGATAGGCAAGGAGATTTGTTTTATATTCAAAAACTAGTAGCCACCATTGAAGCCGAACCAGGCCAAACTTATTCACCAGGTGATGTTAATCACAGCGGGGCGGTTGACGCGCAGGATATTTTATCGATTTTGCATAATTTTGGCCAAAGTTTTGCTGCTGGTTACTATGATTCTGAAGGGGAGTTTGACAATCAGATAAATGGTTTAGATTTTGCCTGGGTGTTTAAAGAGTGGTAAAAATTTCCTATAGCTGTTAAGCTTTTAAAATATTAAAATGTAATTATGTCATCAGCCAGATTTTTCATTAAGCAACCTAAAAAAGCCGATACTTTGGCAGAAAAGACTGAAAAGAGGACCAAAAAACTTCTTGGTCAACGGTTGACTCATGTTTCTCCCCATTGGTTGGTTAGTACGGGTGAGATTTTGGGTTTATTAATTATTTTAGCGATTAACTTTTTTTTGTTATTGCCTTTTTTCGGTCAAGAACATCAGGCCAATGGTTTTTCTGCCCCCTTTATTCCGTTGTTAGCTAAGTTAACCAGTTTTGTAATGCCTTATGCCCATGGTGTTCGTTTTTGGCTGTTAATTTGTTTAATGTTTTTACCGATTTCGCTTTATTTTTTCATCCGGGAGATTTCTCGCCGGCGGCTGGCAGCCTTTGCCGCAACTTTAATCATTAGTTTGCCGGTTGGAGTTTTTTTGCCCTTGCGGACCAGGCTTGGTTTATTTATGGATGATGGCGGTCAAGCAGCCTCATTAACGATTATTCTTTTTTCCTGTTTATTTTTGCTCCGTTTTTTAAAAGGGGGAAATTTTAAAATGGCGGCCGCTACCAGTCTAACTATGAGTTTGGTCGCTTTAACTTCACCCCTAGGATCGTTTATTCTGGTTTGTTGCGCTTTAGCCATAACTTTTTCCGAAATGCTTTTAAACCAAGGACGTCTTAAGCTATTGCGACTTTTAACTGTTTTGGTTTTTACTGCCGGCTTGTCAACTTTCTGGTATCACCCCAGTTTTGTTTTGGCGATTATCAATTCTGAACAAGGCCGGTTATTGATAAAAGCTTTTGCTAACTTATTACCAATATCGTTTTTTCTGGTGCCATTATTGGGCGCTTTGGGTTTTTTATTGTTTGAAAACAAACCTCAGCTTCAACCGCTGTTTTTAGCCCTTCTTTTAAGTACTGGTTTTGGTTTATTGGCTTTGGGTACTGGGGTACAGCTATCTTCGGCCTCGCGTTTTTTGATAATCTTTAGTGTTTCTTTGTCTTTTTTAAGCGGGATAATTTTGACCTATGTTTTTGATTTTTTTAAAACCTCAACCCAATTTAAAAAGATTAAGTTGTTAAATCGTTTTCAACAGCAATTGTCTTATATATCTTTAGGGCTGTTTTTAGGTTTAATTATATTAATAATTACGGGTTCAGGCAGGAGTTTCCGCGCTTCAGGTGATATGCGGGTTTTGGGCTTAGAAACAATTAAGCGTACCGGTGTTTGGGAAATGCGGGCTAAAAGCGGTCGAACAGTTAGTTTGGTTGGCAGTGCTATTAGTTTATTTACAGCAGGTTTGATTGTTTATCTAGGGAAAAAAGTAAATAAAAAAACATGAGAAAAATTTTAATTACCGGCGGCGCTGGCTTTATCGGCTCTAATTTAGCCGCTTATTGGTTAAAACAAGGACGCTTGCTCAGGCTTTATGATAATCTTTCTCGCTTAGGCTCAGAGAAAAATTTGGCCTGGTTGAAAAAACAAGGCAATTTTGAATTAGTTAGGGGTGGGGTTGAAGATTGGCCGCAGCTAAAAAAAGCTTTCAAGGGGATTGATGCAGTGGTCCATTTAGCTGGCCAGGTAGCAGTAACCACTTCTTTAAAATATCCCCGCCAAGATTTTGAAGCTAACGCCCTGGGTAGTTTTAATGTTTTGGAAGCGGCCCGAGAGCAAAAAAATCCGCCCCTGGTTGTCTATGCTTCAACTAATAAAGTATATGGTGATTTACAAGGAACCAAGTTAACCAACGGCGTTAACGAAGATTTTAAAGTTGATCTTTATTCACCCTATGGTTGTTCAAAAGGCCTAGGCGATTTGTATACTCTTGATTATGCTCGCTGCTTTAAGTTAAGAACTGTGGTTCTTCGCCAATCCTGCATTTATGGACCACGGCAGTTCGGCAATGAAGATCAGGGGTGGGTGGCTCATTTTGCTTGGTCAATTATTCGGGGGGAGCCGATTACTATTTATGGTGACGGTCAACAAACGCGCGACCTGTTGTATATTGATGATTTAATTAAGCTTTATGACCAGATTGTTAGTCAACCTGGTTTAGCGATAGGCCAGGTGTTTAATGTGGGCGGCGGTAAATCAAATAAGTTTTCTTTATTACAAATGATTGATTTGTTAGTTAAATTAATTGGTCAACCAGCCTCTTTAAAGTTTAAAGAGGCCCGAACCGGCGATCAGCCGGTTTATTGTAGTAATTTAACCAAAGTTATCAGTCGACTCGGCTGGCAACCGACGACCAGTTGCCAAGCCGGAACCAAACAGCTGGTTAATTGGATACAAAATGAGCGCAAAAAATCCTAAACCGAAAATTGCCATTTTTCATTGTGGTTTTGTTTATTCCGGTGGCGGTGAGCGGATTGTTTTAGAAGAAGCGCTGGGTTTAAAAAAACGCGGCTATCAAGTTAAAGTTTATGCACCCACGATCGATGTTAAGTTATGCTATCCTCAACTGCTGAAAAAGCTGAATGTCAAGATGTTTTTACCCAGCTTTATTGAATGGTTGCCTTTTCGAGATGCCTTACGTATGGCGGCAACCAGCTTATTAGCCCCGTTTTTAGCGATAAATTTTCGAGACAGCGATATATTTCTGGGGGCGAATCAACCTGGTGCCTGGATTGCTTTTTGTATGGCGAAGGTTTTGAAAAAGCCTTATTTGGTTTACCTTAATCAGCCAAACCGTTTGATTTATCCTAGAAAAATTGACAAGCAAACCGGCTGGCAAAATCGCAAAGATTATTATCTTTTAGCTAAAGTAATTAAGTTGATTCATTCATTTATTCGTTGGGCGGATCGGGTTTCGATTAATTCCTGCCAGAGTTTATTAGTTAATGGTGATTACATTGGCCAGATTATTACTCAGATTTATGGTCAGGATGTTGTGGTTTGTCCTGGCGGAGTTTATCCTCAGAAGAGGTTAATCAAACAAAATGTTTTTAAGGGCCAATTTAAAATTAAAAATCACTTGATCGTTAAACCCTATATTTTAATTACTAACCGCCACGAACCCCAAAAGCGGTTTGATTATGTACTTAAGGCCCTGAAAAAGGTTTTAAATAAATTTCCTCAGGTTGAGCTGGTTATTCCCGGGCCATTTACTCTTTATACTTTGGATTTAATTGCTTTAGCCAGAAAACTTAAAATTAACCATAAGGTGAAATTTATTGGTCAGATAACTGAGGTTGATTTGCAAAAATTATATTCTCAAGCAGTAGTTTATTGTTATCCTTCGCCTGAAGAAGACTTTGGCCTCGGGCCATTAGAAGCCGGCGCTTGGGGAGTGCCAACTGTAGCTTGGAATCATGCCGGCCCCGGCGTTACCGTTAAATCAAATCAGACCGGCTATTTGGCCAAACCCTATGAGATTAACGATTATGCTGATAAGATTCTTAAATTAATTGATTATCCCCAGCAGCGGGCGAAAATGGGTTTGGCTGCTTGGAATTGGACAAAAAACCAATTTTCTTGGCAGCGCCACATTAACATTTTGGAAAGGGAAATAAAGCAGACAATTGTTAGTTATTTGAGAAGGCGGTAAAATGAATCTATGTTAGAGAATTTTTTGGATAAAATTTTATCAGAAGATGATAAAGTAATTGCTAAACTTAAAAAGCAACACCAGAAAAAGCAGAAAAAATCAATCAACTGGCGTACAATTGCTATAGCGGTATTGCTTTTTAGTCTAGCGAGTGCGATCAGGTTATACTTGCTGTTTAAAATTGAGGATCCTCAAAATGCCCATCCGGGTTGGTATGAAGATACTTATCATCATTGGCAGATTGCCTATTTATCCTTGACAACTGGTTTTAAACAAAGCTTTTTACGTCTTTGGGATCTTAAAGGAATGGAATATTTTTGGGGGGTATGGCATCCGTTGATTTTGGCCGGCCTAATGAAATTAACCGGTTCAAGTAGTATTGTAATTGCTCGTTTATTAAGTCTATTTTGCGGCAGTTTTAATATTGTCCTGATTTATATTTTAACTAAACGTTATTTTGGTAAACATGCTGGTCTGGCCGCTGCCCTGATTGCCGCTCTAAATCCGGTGGCAATTTATTCCGATATTTCCGGTATGCAGGAGCCGTTGGGGATAAGTATGTTTTTAATCGGTAGTTATTTTTGGCCAAATAAAGCCGTTTGGGCCGGAATTTTTTGGATGATTGCCGGTATGACTAGAGCTGAATATTGGTTAATCGGTCTGGTTGTAATGGCTGTTGCCTTACTTAGTCAAGAGAAGCTAGAGAGAAAAATTTTAGCGGCAATTAGCTATAGCGGCTTAATGTTGGTTTATATGAAGTATCTTTTAGACAAAACCGGCAATGCGATTTATCCGATGTATTGGAATTTTATGGGCAATATGAAAGGGGAATGGCAAGCTGATATCCTGCCAACAGTTGAACAACAACTAATTCAAAAGATTTATGTGATTGTTTTAATCGTTGCAGTTTTATTTATGTTGGTTTTATTGAAAAAAAGACCTAAATTTTCTCCCTTTTTTTCTATTGGAATTGTTAACTGGGTAATTTTAGGTGTTGCTGTTGGTTTATCTAAATATCTTTTGAGCTATTTGTCCCGTTTTTGGGTTGATCGGGTAATGGTTTTGCCATATATGTTTTTGGCTGTTTGGTTAGCCAGCTTGATTTTTAAAGTTTTTGGTCGGCGTCTGCTAAGCATTGTTGGTTGGCTGGTTGTCGGGGTAATAATTTTAACTTCTCAGCTTACTTGGCAGCCAATTTGGCATTGGCGTGGAATTACTCATGGTCAATGGGAGAGCAAACAGTCCTTGGCTGAGGCAGTTGCTGGTTATTACCAGGGTGGCAAAATTTTATGGCTCGAGAACCATCCGGCGGCAACTTACTGGTTAGTTTATGATCAAGGAATAGCAGGAGAGAACATTATTGGCCAAATGTTTGATCCTTATTTTTATATGGAAGGGGAGTCTTATGATAATTGGGGCGAAAATCGGGAGATTGTTCTTGATTGGTTAATCGCCGAAGATATTCGTCTTATGGCTTTTTTTGGCGACCGCGAACGCTATGTTACCCTGGTTGAACGTGAGGCAGAATATTTTGATCAACTAACTTTTGATCCGCGCTGGAATCTTTACATTTATCAAGTTAAACCTGAGTTGATTAATGAAACAATCTAGCCGCTCAATCAAAATTTGGGGAGCGAATACAGTTCGGGTGACACCGAGGCATTTCGGCGCTTTGAGACTCAAGTATGCGCTTGAGGCCTTAGTTAATATTCAGGGCAGGGTTTTGGAAATTGGTTGTGGGGCCGGCGCTTTTACCCGGGCAATCAAACATTATCGACCGGATTTGGAAATTCTCGGTACGGATATTAATCCTGATGTAATTAAATTAGCCCAGAAAAAAGACCGGAAAAATGTTTATCAAAAAGCCGATGTTGAGCAATTAAGTTTTAAAGCCAACTCTTTTGATGCGGTTTTGGCTTTTGATGTAATTGAACATTTAAAAAATCCTCAACTGGCTTTTTCAGAGATTTTTCGAGTTTTAAAACCCGGGGGCCGGCTCCATGTTTCAATTCCTTTAGAGGCTAATTTTTTGACTTTACATGGTTTAGGTTTACGCTTGGGTTTTAAACCTAAGCAGGTTTATGCTGATCATTGCCAACAGTTTTGTTTAAACGACATTGTCGGCTTGCTTAAAAAAGCTGGTTTTAACTCAATTACTTGGTGTTATAGCGGTTATTTTTTCTTTCAACTAATGGATTTTATTTACTTTAGCTGGTTAAGTTTAATAAAAAAATCCACCCATCATACGGTTGAAGGTTATGTTGCAACCGCTTCACCGGGGTTGCTGAAAAGCCTTCTGAGTGGTTTAGCGGCGGTTTTAGCTCTGATTTCCTATTTTGAATCATACTTATTAAAAAAGTTACCCGGGCAAATCGGCCATTTTTCCGCTGAGAAAAAATGAAAAAACTAATCAAGCTTATTTGGTTGGCAATCAAGAGTTTTTGGCAATTTGGCCATTTAGTTATCGCTATAGCAATTATTGCTGCGATCGCTTATTTTCTTGGCTATCCTTACCTTCAAGCCATCAGAGGGAGCGACAGCTTTTATCACCTAACTAATGTTTTTTGGGTTAATAAGTTTTTCCCCAAACTTCCTTATTGGTATCCACTGCAAAATGGTGGCGTAGTGCCAATTTGGGGCTACCCTCATTTAACCTATTTTTTAGTGGTGATTATTCATCGACTTACTTCATTGAGCTTAATTAGCGCCTGGCAAGTTTTGGGTTGGCTGTCAGTGCCGTTAACTGCTTTTGGTCTTTATCTTTTTGTGGCCACCCGGTTAAAAAATCAAACCATGGCCTTGATTGGTTCAGTTTTGTATTTATTAGCGCCAATTACTTGGGTTTGGTTATTTGATTGGGGATTTTATACTGAGTCAGTTTCTTATATTTTTGTTTTTCCTACTTTAATTTTCTTGGACACTTTTTTGGTAAAGAAAAATTGGCTTGGCCGGTTGTCTTTATTTTTAACCTTGATTTTATTGGTTTTGACATTTTTAGCCCACCCGGCGACTTTTTTTGTTACTGTCGTTATCGGAGCAGTACTTATTTTTTTCCAAAACTTATCAATAAAACCCCGGTCTTTTAGCCGGATTGCCGGCAAGTCAGTTTTAACCCCTTTACTTTTATTAAGCGCGACTTTGTTATTGCTTGGTTTTATCATTTTTGACTTTTATTCTTATGCTGGCCGGGTGTCTCCAGCACCAGCAAAACACGATAAGGCAGTTTTTCTAGAAGGTTATCCGACTCCGGTGGGTTCACTGCTGGGGTTAGAAATTATTCCCTCAACTGAATTTAAAGTCGGCCATCGCAATATTGTTGTGCCCATGGCTATTTGGCTGCCGGCGATTGCCGGGATAGTGGCTGGTTTGATTTATGCACCCAAGATTTTTGGTTTGGGCTTATTAGCTGCTTGGCCGGTGGTTTTTTTCCGCTGGCCGATTTTATCCTGGTATGCTCACCGCTATATTCCTTTTATTGGTTATGTAATCAATCATCGCACAATTTTAATTTTTATTCGTTTGTTGGCTCCGGTAGTGGCCGCTTTTGGTATTTGGGGTGTGTTTAAACTTCTTATTGATTTGCCGACTTTTTGGATAAAAAAGGGCTGGCTCTTGAGATTTAGGCAATTGATTACTGTTGTTTTTACCAGCATTGCTTCAATTGGTTTGGCCGGCTATTTAATTGTTTTTTTAGCTAACAAGCCTGATAAATTATGGCAGCCAACTCAAGTGCGTTACGGGCCGCAGGCTTTTGACATTCGGGACCCGTTTTTTAAGATTGAAGATAAGGAAGAATTGGCTAAGTTAAAGCCGGAAGAGACAGGCAAGAACTTTATGGCTTATTTGCAAGATATAAATAATTGGCCCCGACCCAAGCTGGTAGAAGAGCTGGACCAGCCGCTCACCGGATTTTCTGATTTTATTGCCCAACACAAGGACGAGCCGTTTTTAAGGGTTGATGTTTCACCCTTTTTGGGTGGAGTAGTCCAAACCTTAAATCTTGAAAGCGAAATCAGCCAGATAAATCTTTATGCGATTACTTTATCTTTGCTTGAGCCTTATTGGGGCTATGAGCAGCAGGTTTTCTTTTCAGAAAACACTGGCAATACAATTAATGTTAATAATTTGGCCCAGTGGTTTGGTATTAAGTATTTGTTTTTAAGCCCCCAGTTGGATTTTATTGATAAGTATGCGGCTGATACGGATCACTGGCAGGAAATTGATGAAGTTGGTATTTGGCAGTTTAGCCAGCCAACTGAGCTTTATTCTTGGACCGTAGATAAGCCTGTTGTTTTAGTAATTGGCTCAACCGAAAAAGCTGCTTTTGAACCGGTTTTTCGAGCTTCAGTTAATGGTGCTTATAATTATGCTGACGGTTTGTTGGTTCAAGGCAAAGCCAATGTTGATGATTATTCACTGGCCGAACTTAAACAATTTGATGTTCTATTGTTATTTGGTTATAACTACAAAAGTCAAAGCAAAGCTTATCGTCTACTGGATCAATATGTTGCCCAAGGCGGTAATTTGTTTATCAGTACGGGCTGGCAGTATGTTGATGCTGATTGGCAGTTGGATAAAGCGCCGGATTTTTTCCCGGTAACTGATTTGATTTGGTCAACTGACTATGGAGCAGGGGAACAGTTGGTTTTAGAAGATCAAGCCATTGGCGGACAGCTTCAAGTGGCTGATTTTGCTCCTTTAGCTTGGAATGATAATGCCTGGGGGATTTCTATTCCGGTAGTTGGTAAGCGTGACTGGGCGAGAACGGTTTTAAGTATTAGCGGCAAGCCGTTGGTGGCAGCCGGCGAATATGGCGAAGGCAAAGTGATTTGGACTGGTTTAAATATTTTTGGCCATTTGAACACTTATGATTTTAATGAGGCGGAAATGGTTTTTTTGGGTAATCTGTTGCGTTGGTTCGGCGCTGGGTCTTTGGCTGAAGAACAAGCTCAAAGCCAAAAATTGCTGGTTACCCGAGAGCATCCTGATCAAGTCGATTTTGAGTTTCAAGCAACCGCTGATCAACCCTCAATTCTTTATTGGCGGGAAGCTGAATTTCCCAATTGGCAAGCAACCCTGTCTCACCCTAGCGGTGCCAAAGAAAAGATTGACATTTATCGGGCTGGGCCTGGTTTTATGTTAATGCGTTTGCCGCCGTTGGAGCAGGGCAGTAGACTTCAGCTGGCTTTTAAACCAGGTGGCAGAACCTATTTGGGTAGAATTTTAAGCTTGTTTGCTTTAATAATTTTGTTGATTTATGTTGTAATTGGCAAACGAATGACTTTTGTGATTAACCGTTTTTTAACCCTGTTTCGCCAGCGGTTCAAAAAAAGATTCAGCAAATTAAAACAAACCTTTGATAATGAAGAAGACTACTAAATTATTGGTTTGGTTGGTTGAGGCAATAGTTCGGCTGGGCTATATGGTTATTGCCATAGTAATAATTGTGGCCATAGCCTACTGGTTGGGCTATGACTTTCTTTTTAGTCTCAAAGGTGGTGATACGGCCCACAACCTGTCAATTATTTACTGGTTTAATCATTGGTATCCCCAAATTCCCAAATGGTACCCGCTTCAGGGCGGGGGAGTTTCTTTGGTTCATGGTTATCATTTTTTAGCTCATTTAATGACTGTTTGGCTTCATCGTTTAACCAGCCTAAGTTTAGAAAATGCTTATCAAGCGTTGGGTTTTGCCTCTGTGCCATTAACTGCTTTAGGGATTTATTTTTTTGTTTGGACCCGTTTAAAAAATCAAACCGCTGCCTTGCTGGCCGGTGTTTTTTATTTTCTTTCACCCATAACTTGGGTTTGGTTGTTTGATTGGGGTTTTTATGGTGAAGCGGTATCTTATTTTTTTATTCCACCGGCGCTAATCTTTTTTGACATTTTTTTCACTGCCTGGCTTGAACGCCGGGTTAATTTTTGGGCTCGATTGAGCTTGATAGTCGGCGTAGTTTTTTTAATGTTGCTTTGGATGACTCACGCGATTGCTTTTCTGGGTATAGTTTTCTTTTTCCCGGTTTACGGCCTGTTGTATCCTTTAATTTCAACTAAAACCCAGCGGTTCAAAAACGCCTTCCGGGGGTTAGTGGCGGTGTTTATTTTTTTAGCGGCAACTTATTTATTAGCTGCTTTCCATGAGCTTCACTTTCAATACTATTCTTTACAATCGCAAACTGCGGGTCAGGCAAGTAGGGAATTTTTTTTAACTGATGCCGCTGAATGGTATTTTCGGCCCTTTTTAAGTTTAGGTGAGATTCCGGTTGAAAACCGGCGTTATGCTGAGCGCAATGTTGCTTTAGCAGTGCCGGTTTGGGCCCTGGCTTTATTGGGTTTAATTGCCGCTTGGCCGCTGTCGAAAAAATTGTTTGTTATTGGACTTTATAGTTTGTTTAGTTTTATTTTTATTTACAACCCAATACCGGTTTGGCGGATTCTTAATTTAACCGGCGCTCAGCATTATCGCCCTTTGATTATTTGCTTAAGAGTGTTTTTACCGATACTGGCGGCTTTTGGAGTAGCCGCTTTGCCTCAATTAGCCGGATCAATTTGCTTTTTTTGGCGCCGGTTTTTAAATAAAAGTCTGGCTCGGCTAGTTTTGATTCTCCAGTCACTATTAGTCGCTGTTGCCACTTTAACTCTTGGGATTGTAGTGATTGTTGGTTGTCGTTATTATGCCACTCTACCGTCATATATCCGTTATGGTCCACAGCTGATTAATTTTGAATTGGTTGATGATCAGCAGTGGCCCTATCTTTGCCCTGACCAACAAAACCCTTTTAAGCCTCGGTTTTGTCAAATGCCGACAAAAACCAAGATTGATTTGAAACAACTTAGCTATCTTTGTGAACCTTGGCAAGCTGACTTAACATTGCCAAGTAAGCCCGAGTTTTGTGAGAAAAAGCCGAGTGGGGCGAGTTTAGATGAGTTGTTTAATCAGTGTTATAACAATACCGCCTCAGCTGAAACCACTCATTTCTGCCCAGCAGTGCTTCAACCCTGGCAACTAAAATTGTCCTTAGCTAATTGGCCTCAACCAAAATTAACCGCTGATCGCTCAATTTTTAAATCTGGATTAGAAGAGGAATTTTTGTCGCTTAAAACCGAAAATGAACCTGTCCGGCTTGATGTTTCACCTAATCTTGGCGGTGTGACCCAAACCTTTAACATGGAAAATTATAGCGATAGTATGCTTAATCTTTGGGGTTATCAAGCCTCTTTGAACCATTCTTACTGGGGCTATCAACAGAACAGTTTTTATGGCAAAGGCAATAGTCCGGCGCAGGTGGCCAATGTGGCTCAATGGTTTGGCGCTCAGTATGTTTTACTTAATGAGGGGGCTGATCCCCCGGAAAACTTTACTCAAGATCCTGAACATTGGCAGGAGCTTAGTCCCAGCATTTACCGGTTTAAAACCCGGCTCAAACCTTATAGTTATACTACTAATAAACCAGTGATTTTGGTGATTGCCAGTCATGAGCAGGCGGCTTATGAAACTTTTTTCCGCCTGGCTAATCTTGGAGTTTTACCTTATGAGTCAGCCTTTTTAGTTTTAGGTCAAGAGCGGGTTGATGCTTATTCTTTGGCTGAACTTGAACAGTTTGATGCGCTGGTTTTGTTCGGTTACAGTTACAAGCGTCAAGCTAAGGCCTTTGGTTTATTAGACAACTATCTTAAGCAGGGGGGTAAGGTTTTTCTTTCAACTGGTTGGCAGTATATTGATGCTGATTGGCAACTGGAAAACGCGCCGGATTTTATGCCAGTGACTGCTTTAAGCTGGTCAAAAAATATAGATTCAAGTGCTGAGTTTAAACTTGAAGATGATTCGTTGAACCAAATCAAAACCAGCCAATTTGACCCGCTGGTTTGGGGGGATCAGCCATGGGGAGTTTCTTTAGCGGCTCAAGTTCGGCCTTGGGCTAAAACTCTGCTTAGTATCAATAGCCAGCCGATTGTTGTCAGTGGTGATTATGGTCAGGGGAAGATTGTGTGGACCGGGCTTAATTGGCCGGGGCACATCAGCACTTATAATGATAATCCTGAAGAAATAAAATTTTTACAAACAGTTTTTCAAGCTTTATTGACTAGTGAGGTTAATGATGAATTAGTGCAGACAGAGCAGGTGACTGTTAAAAGAGACTTTCCTGATAAAGTTGAAGTGGTCTTTTCCCAAACAGCTGAGCCGGGTAATTTTTATTGGCGCGAAAGCTATCATCCTGATTGGCGAGCTTATTGGTTGAGTAATGATAAAAAAACCCGGTTGCCAATCTACCGGGCGGGCCCGCTTTATCAACTGGTTTTTACTCCTGCGGCTAAGGTTGGTGACCGTTTGATTTTTGAGTATCACCCCCGATTAAGAGGGGTTCTGGCCAATCTAATTTCCGCTTTGACTTTAATTGGTTTGTTAATTTATTTAATTAAAGGTAGTCTGGCCTTTGGTTGGTCAAAAAAAGCTCTGGGAAAAATTCATCAGCCAATCAGCAAAAAAATTAAAACTTGGCGTCAAACATGGGAGGAAGACGAGTGAGTCAGGTATCAGCGGAAATTTATTTGCAGCGTTATCTTAGGCTGACGCCATTATCTCTTGCTTTACAGCGGGCAGTTGAAGCAAAACATTTGGCTAGTGTGGTGCTTAAGCAGCCGACTTTAGATCTCGGTTGTGGTTTTGGTGAGTTTGCCCAAGTTTTTTTTGACCAGCCAGTGGCGGTTGGTGTTGATATTTGCCCTAAAAAAATCAACCAAGCCAAAAAAACTGGCAAGTATCTTAAATTGGTTCAAGCTGATGCTTGTCAATTACCTTTCAAAACAGAGAGTTTTAATTCAGTAATTTCGGTGAGTGCTTTGGAACATATGACCAATCCGAGTAAGGTTTTAAAAGAAGTCTTGCGGGTTTTAAAGCCGGAAGGTCAATTAGTTTTGACTGTAGTAACTGACAAGTGGGAACAGAACCTATTTTATCCGGAGTTGTTACAAAAAGTGGGCTTAAAAAAACTGGCTGATAAATATCGACAGCTATTTAACCAAGTGTTTAAGCATCAACAATTATTGAGTCAATGGGAATGGGAAAAACACGTCCGTCAAGCTGGCTTTGAACTTAAAGTTTCTCAAGCAATAGTTAGTCCGCAGATTGCTCGTTTTTTTGATTTGTTTTTAATCACTGCCTGGCCCGCTCAGCTGGCCAAAAAGATGGTTGGCCGTCGGGTCGTCTGGCGACCATTGTTTATGATAAGCTTATTAACAAAGGTTTTTAAAAAATATGTTGACGAAACCGAGCCGGTAGTTGGCACTAATCTTTTTTTAGTGGCGATAAAGTCAGGGAAATAAAAATGGCTAAAAAACTATTAAAGTATTTTAAAAACAGCCTAGTTTTTTTAGGACGCTTAAGTTATTTAGCGTTGGGGAATGGTTTGATTTTGCTGGTGGCCTATTTATTTGCTCACGGAATTTTAGACGGCAAGATCAATCAAGATGTGGGCATTTTGGTTGGTAATGACAGCGGCTTTGCTTTGTCACTGGTTTATTGGTTTGACCGATTTTTTCCCAAGATTCCTCTTTGGTACCCTTTGCAAGGCATGGGTGTTTCTCTTTTTCATAGCTCGCCCATGGCATTGACCTTTTTAATAATTTTACTTAAGCGTTTAACTCAACTGACTGCGGTTGAGTGGTTTCGGATTTTATCTTTTGTTACCTTTCCTTTAACTGCTTTTGGAATTTATCTTTGGACATGGGTACGTCTTAAGCACCAAACGATTGCTTTAATTGCCGCTTTATTCTTTTTGCTTTCTCAGGCTTCTTGGCTTTTTCAAGCCCTGCATGGTATTTTTGCCCAGAGTTTTTCTCTTGTTTTAGTGGCGCCGGTTTTTTTGTTTTTTGATTTATTTTTAGAGCGTTGGCTAAAAAAAGAAGGCCAGCGGTTTTCCAGCCGGGTGTTTTTAATCCTGACCATAGGGTTGCTCGGAGTGAATTTTTTAATCCATGTTGTTGGCGGCGCCATGACAGCTATTGCTTTGATAGCTTGGAGCGGGTTGCGTTTCGGCTTGGTTAAGGGGAAAAGAATTGGTTTTAAATGGCAGATGCGATCCGGTCTAAGGGGATTTGTTCTGGCGGCGGCGGTTGTCGTTTTAAGTGTTAGCTTAATGGCTTTTTGGCTGGTGCCATTTTCCAGCTACAGCCGTTTGGCCAATCGGGAGGGGCTTAATACCCGCAGTGTTGGTCAAATTCAAGAAGAGTCGCTAAAAATAAAATCGCTTTTAGGAATTCAAACCCTGGGCGAGGGTATTTATCGTTATGATTTCTTTTTCTTTGCCGCGCCGGTTTTAGTCTTTTTTGTCATTGGCGTACTGTTGGCTTTTTGGCAGCGGGACAAAAAAATAATCAGCCTGGTTTTGATTATTTTCTTTTTTGTTTTTTTGGCCACCAGTCCGATTTATTGGCCCTCTTTAGCTTCATTATTTCAATTTTTCTTTACCACAGTTTATTTCCGCGCCTTAATTCCGGTGCTGATTTTTTTGCCGATTGTGGCTGCTTGGGGGAGTTGGACGCTGGTGGCCAGTCTAATTCTGACTCCCTTTGACCGTTTGACCCAAAAGGCTATGAAGAGAAAAATGCCTGGATGGTTATCACTGAATCTGGTAATTGTTAAGAGTTTTCTTCAACTTATGGTTGCGGGGCTGGTTTTGAGTTTAGTCTTTTGGTCAGTGGTTAATTTAGACCATCAGCCGCCGCCAAATCCGGATTTTGATAAGAAAAACTATAAATATCAGTTTCAACCCTATGGGCCTTCATTGCACAATAATTTTGATACTTTTCTGGAAAACCCCAGAGATTTATTGATCAATTTGCCTAAAATTGAGCTAAGTCGGATAGGCATTGAAAATAGAAATGTACTCAACCAGGCGCTAGATGATTGGTTGGCGATTGATAAAACCACGATTCTTGATGTTTCTCCTTATGCTGCTGGCGGAGCGATTATGCAGGGAGTTGGTTTAACCAGCGATGCCCGGTTTATTAATCTTTATCATTATTATGCTTCTTTAATCCACCGGATGTGGGGTTATCAGGCAGGAGTGTTTTACGGTCAAGAGCCGCTCTACCAAAGAACCAATCTTTTAACTGAATTAACTGATTGGTTCGGTTTAAAATATGCTGTTTTGGTGCCCGACATTGACCCAATTACCAGTAAATATCAAGCTACTGGTTGGCAGCCATTGAAAGAGTTTAATGATTATTCTTTGCGCCAAAAACCAGAACTTGGCCCAACCGTTGGTTCCTGGGGGATTGTGGCTTGGGAAAATCCTCAGCCCAACGGGCTTATTAGTTTGAGTCAGCGGCCAGTAATTTTGGTGATTAGTGATTTTAGCAAAGAAGGCTATGATCAGATTTTTCGGGCAGCTAATTTGGGAGCTTTGCCCTATAAAAAAGCTTGGTTAGTTGAGGGCAGTAAAAACATTGATGATTATTCGCTTGATGAATTGGCTGAATTTGATGGCGTGATTCTTCACGGTTATGGTTATAAAAATCGGGTTCGGGCTTGGGAGCGGCTCCAAGAGTATGTTCAAGCAGGGGGCCGCTTATTTGTTGATACTGGTTGGCAATTTGTGGCTAAAGATTGGGGCAACAAATCCAGCCCGGAATCAAGCTATCTTTTACCCAATTTATTGCCGGTAACTAAAACCCACTGGGCTGATATTGGTACTTCCTGGGATGGAGTGGCGTTGGCTCAAGACTTAGCGCCAGTTAATTGGGCTCAGTTTGATCTGCCTGCTTGGCAAGGTAGCCCTTGGGGTATGGCTTTGGCTCAAAGAGCTGATTTGCGCTCCGGAGCCAAACCATTGGTTTGGAAAAATGATGAGATCATGATGGCCCAGTGGTCAGTTGGCGACGGTGAGGTAATCTGGTCAGGGATAAACATTTTTAGCCATATTAATCAAGAGCTGAATCAGGCAGAAGGTGAATTTTTAGGCACGATATTGACAAGTTTTTACTCTTCAAAAGATCAGAGTGAACTTGAGGGGTTTAATTATGAGCGGTTTTCACCGGATGAAGCCAATTTTAGTTTTAACCAAGCTTTGGATCAACCAGTTTGGCTTTTGTTCCGCGAGGCATCTTCGCCTTATTGGCAAGCTAATTTTGTTAGTGGCGACAAAAAAATCAAATTACCTATTTGGCGAGCCGGACCGGGATTTGTTTTGGTTAAACTTAATGCAGTTAAACCGGGCGATCAACTTCAGCTTCAGGCACGCTTGAATTTTAAAGACGGTTTATTAGCCAAAACAATTTCCCTAATTACTTTCCTTTGGCTGTTAGCTTATTTGGTTTTGGGTCAGCGGGTTAATTTTCTTACTCGTTGGCGTCTGGTTAAAAACTGGCGACAGAAGTGGCAGGATCAGGCTAAAAGCCTAAGCACTAATGAGGAAGACTACTAATTATGGTCAATAAATTTTCCAAGTTAGCAGTGGTTCGTGGTCAACCCCGAATGAGCGAAGCTCAGTTTTACAGCTATTTTAACCATTTTAAAGTCAAATTGATTGGTGATAAAACCACTGGTTGGATTATGGAGAATAAACTGCCTCAGCAAGTTGAGTTTATTAACTTGCCTTTAAAGCCGGTTTGGGGTTTTGACCCTTGGACCAGTTTTGGCGGGCCGCTTCAAACCCATCGATCTTGGCAATTTTTGGCTAATTTAGCCGCCTATGTGGCTGATTGTGATATTATTAATATTTCTGATTTGTTTTATTTTTATTGTTGGCAATCAGCTAAATTAGCTAAAAAACTGAATAAAAAACTAGTTACAATTGTCTGGGAAAATGTCTTGTATCACCCGTCTACTTACATCCCGCCGTATTGTTTTGGGGTGCGTCAGGTTTTGCAAACAACTGATTTATTTATTGCCAGAAGCAGGCGGACTCGAGACTATCTTTTATCAATTGGAGCTGATGAAAAAAAAATCAAAGTTGTTTACAAAGGAATTGACCTGAAAGTTTTTAAACCCAGACCTAAAGACCCGGTCTTGAAAAGAAAAAGACCGGGTCTTGAAGGCGAGAAATTAAAAATCCTCTATGTTGGTCAATTAGTTAAAACTAAAGGGGTTTTAGAGTTATTAGTCGCTTTTGAACGTTTGTGTTCTGAATTTGACAATCTTGAATTATGGCTTTTAGGCCGGTCAAGCGGTGAACCGCTGGAAAAAAAAGTTAAACGTTTGGCTCAGCGGCTGCCGATCAAATTAAAAACCAGAGTTGACTATGACAAATTGCCAGCGATTTACCAATCAGCGGATATTTATTGTCATTTAAGCCAAGATTGGCGATATTTGGGCTTGTTGCCTGGGGGGAATGATTGGTTTCCTTATGCTGTGATTGAGGCTATGGCTTGTGGTTTGCCGATTGTGGCTACTAATGTTGGCGGCATACCGGAACAGCTTGGCCGGGGAGGGAATATTTTGGTTAAGCAAAAAGATATTGACTCAGCCTATAAAGGTTTGAAAAAAATGATCAAGCTCGGACAAAGTCGGCAGGATATAGGCATCCAAAACCGACGGCGAGCTGAGCAGTTGTTTGAAGTAGAAGCTCAGGCTCGCCAAACCGAAAAGGTAATTTTGGAAATATTATGATGTTTAAAAATAAGAGCGTTAAGGCTTATTATCGTGATTGCGGCAAAGGAATTTCTCCACATAATTGGCGAGTTTATTGGTGTCGTTTAAGAGGCTGGCCTTCATTTTTGTACCAAAGCAAACGGATTGCTGATACAGTTAGAAAGATAAAAGCCCTAGGAATTTCTGGTGCAGTTTTGGATGCCGCCTGCGGTTCGGGTCAGATTTTAAAGCATTTGCCTTTGGAATCAGTTGGCATTGAAATTAACCCTAATCATGCCAAAACCGCCCAAAAAAATGCGCCTCAAGCTAAGGTTATTCGGGGAGACATTGAAAGAATTCCTTATCCTGAAAATTCGTTTGATTGGCTGTTGGCGACGGAAATTTTTGAGCATTTACCTGAGTCTAAACCAGTGGTTAAAGAACTTTGGCGAGTGCTGAAAAAGGGCGGTCAGCTAATCGTGACTGTGCCGACTCGGCATTGGTTGTGGCGGCTGCGTTTTTTGGGGAGCGCCATGTATGCCACTGAACCTCAATGTTTGTCTTTTGACAAAAAAAGCCTCTTATTTTTATTTTCTCAGTATCAATATAAAATAAAGCAATTGAAAAAAATTGCTTGGGGTTTAAATTACTTTTTAGTTTTAGAAAAAACATGAGTAAAAAAATCAAACTTGGTTTAGTGGGCTACGGTTACTGGGGCCCAAATCTGTTACGCAACTTTATTCAGCTGGCAGGAGTTGAGGTAGTTATGGTTTGTGATTTAAATGAAGCTCAACTTGCTCGGGTGAAAAAGCGATATCCGGCTTTAAATATAACCACTGATTATCAGGTTTTATTAGCCAGCGAGATTAATGCGGTTGTAATAGCAACGCCTCTAGTCAGTCATTTTAAATTGGCACAAGCAGCCCTGTTGGCTAACAAGCACGTTTTAGTGGAAAAGCCTTTTGTTAAAACTTCAAAGCAAGCTGAAAGATTGACGCGGCTGGCCAAACAGAAAAAGCTTGTTTTAATGGTAGATCATACTTTTGAATACACTGCGGCGGTTAATAAGATTAAACAACTGATTAAAAAAGGCGAGCTGGGTCAGATTTATACTATTGATATGATTCGAGTCAATCTTGGGCTTTTTCAGCAAGATCATAATGTAATTTGGGATTTAGCCTACCACGATGTATCAATTTTACTTTATATTCTTGGGAAAATGCCCAAAAGCGTTATTGCTTTGGGTCAAGATTTTATTCAACCGGGAATTGAGGATAGTGCTTATGTAATCTTCAGATTTCCTGATAAAATCTTGGCTTCACTGCATTTAAGCTGGCTTGATCCTTATAAAATTAGAAAAGCGACTTTTGTGGGCAGTAAAAAAATGTTGGTTTATGATGATCTTGAGCCAACTGAAAAAATAAAAATTTTAGATAAAGGCGTTTTGGTCAAGAGCAAACAGTTGCCGCAAATGCCTTATTATGAGTCTTTTGCTGAGTTTAGTTATCTTTATCGTCGAGGTGATGTTTATATCCCGCGGCTTGAGCAAAAAGAGCCTTTGAGTCTAGTGGCCGAACATTTTATTACTACAATCAAGCAGGATAAAAAACCACGGAGTGGAGGCGAGGAAGGCCTAAGGGTGACTAAAATTTTGGAGTCGGTTGAACGGTCGCTTAAAAACAGCGGGAGAGAAGTAGAGATATAATGATAGACAATTTATTAAATACTAAAGCAACAGAAAAAATTAAAGATTTGTCTAGATTTTATGATGAAATTTATTATAAAAAATATAATCGTTTGGAGATAATGAACAATCCAAATAGTTCGAAAGCTAAAAGCGTATTTTTATTTATACTTGATTATTTAGAGGTGCCGTTTGATAAAAAGAAGAAATTGTTAGATGTGGCTTGTGGAGGGGGAGGGCTTTTACACTTTGCTGACCACAGAGTTTTGACTTATGGAGTAGATATCAGTCAACTTTCATTGCAATATGCTGCCCGGATTTCTCCTGGTTCAGTGCTTAAAAAATGTCAGGCTGAAAAGTTGCCATTTACAAAGGAAGAATTTGATTTTATTACTTGCTTGGGTTCTTTAGAACATTTTTTAGATCCGCTTAAAGCCTTAAAAGAAATAAAAAGAGTGCTTAAACCTAAAGGGAAATGTCTTATTATGGTTCCGAATATTTTTTTTATTTTTGGGGTGTTCAAAGTAGGTTTTTTTGGGGGAAGTCCAACACATCATCAAAAAGTTGAACGTTTCAATACTTTAGATGGTTGGCAAAGCTTAATAGAAAGTGGGGGTTTGAAGGTGATAAAGAGAAGAGGTTATAATCCTACATTTTTTTTAAAAAAATCTGACTGGTTAAAGCCCTTAAGGCTTTTTGGTAAGGCTGGTTGGCTTTTGTTCAGAAACTTGTTGCCCCAAGGTTTGTCATATGATTTACTTTATGTGACGGAAAGGGAGAGTGATGATTAGTAAAAACGTACATTTAGGAAAAAATGTTAAAATCTATCAGCCAGAATTGGTTAACCTTTATAGTTGCGAAATTGGTGATAATACTAAAATTGCCGCTTTTGTGGAGATTCAAAAAGGCGTTAAAGTTGGCCAGAATTGTAAAATTCAGGCGTTTGCTTTTATTCCCGAAGGCGTAACTATTGGCGATGAGGTTTTTATTGGCCCCCATGTTTGCTTTATTAATGATAAGTATCCTAAAGCAGTTAATTCTGACGGCAGTTTAAAACAAGCCGGCGATTGGCAGATAACGCCAACAGTGGTGGAAAAAGGTGCGGCCATTGGCGCCGGAGCGGTTATTCTTTGCGGTGTAACTATTGGTAAAAATAGTTTGATTGGCGCTGGTGCAGTAGTAACTAAAAATGTTGCGCCAGGACAAACTGTAATAGCTAATCCAGCTCAGGTTTTAAAATGAAGATTCCTTTAATTGATTTAAAGCGTGAGTATCAGGAGATTAAACCAGCGATTAATTTGGTAGTTGGCCGAGTGCTTAAAGGCGGCCGATTTATTTTAGGGTCTGAAGTCAAGGCCTTTGAACTTCAACTGGCTCGTTTTTGCGATTGTAAATATTGTGTTGGAGTTAATTCGGGGACTGATGGTTTGATATTGAGTTTAAAAGCATTAGGTATTGGACCTGGCGATGAAGTAATTACAGTGGCCAATACTTTTAGCGCCACAGTGGCTAGTATTGTTCATGTTGGCGCCCGGCCAGTTTTGGTTGATATCAACCCTGAGACCTATTTGATTGATTTGCAGAAAATTGAGCCAGCTATAACTAAAAAAACCCGGGCAATTATTGTGGTTCATCTTTATGGTCAGCCGGTTGAGATGGGGCCGGTTTTAAAGTTAGCACGGCAATATAGTTTAAAAGTAATTATCGATGCGGCTCAGGCAATTGGTTCAACTTATCAAGGCCAGCCAGCAGGTAGTTTTGGTGATGTGAGTGTGTTTAGTTTTTATCCAGCCAAAAACTTGGGCGCTTATGGTGATGCTGGGGCAGTGGTGACTAATAACCGGGCGGTGGCGCGGGTAGTTCGGATGCTTCGGCATCAGGGTCAAAGCCGCAAATACCACCACGAATTGGTTGGTTTTAACAGTCGGCTTGATGAGCTTCAGGCAGCTATTCTCAGGGTCAAGCTAAAAAAATTGAAGACATGGAATAAACAGCGCCGGCAATGGGCCAAGTATTATTTACAGCAGTTAACCGGTTTATCCTTAGTTTTGCCAGTTCAGCCAGCTGAAACTCAAACCAATTGGTATTTGTTTGTTGTCCGGGTCAAAAAACGGGATCAACTTAAACGTTATTTGGCTAAGCAGGGGATTGAGTGCGGCATTCATTACCCGGTTCCAATTCATTTGCTGCCAGCTTTTAAAAATCTGGGTTATGAACCAGGTGATTTTCCCCAAACCGAACAAATAACTGAACAAATTCTTTCTTTGCCAATGTTTCCTCAATTGACCAAAAAAGAAATTGATTATATTTGTCAGGCAATTAAGCGTTTCGATCCATGAAACAACCACAAATCAGTGTTATTATTTTAAATTGGAACCGCAAGCAAGATACGGTTAATTTAATCCGGCAGTTAAAAAAGCAAACTTTTAAAAACTTTGAAATTATTGTGGTTGATAATGCTTCAACTGACGGCAGCGCAGCCTACGTTAAATGTCATTATTCTGATGTGCGCTTGGTTAGAGCTAAAAATAATCAGGCGCTTTATAGTTTTAGTTTGGGCATGAAGCAGGCAAGGGGTGAATATTTTGTTCTTTTGGCCTGTGATACGGTTGTGCCAGCCAATTTACTGGCTAAACACCTGGAAAAACTGACCAACAACCCCCAGCTGGGGGTTTCTTGTCCTTCAACCTATGATCATTCAACCAAGCGTTATTTGGGACCAAATCGAGCAATTAAAGGCAATAATAAAATCGGTTATCAAATAACTTATTTTGATGGCAATGGGATTGGTTTGCGGCGCCAAGTATTTGAGCAGGTTGGCGGCTATTCTCAGGACTATTTTATTTGTTTGGAAGAATTAGAATGGGCAGTGCGAATTCTCAGCGCTGGTTTTAAAGTTGCTTGTTTTACTGATGTAAAAATTTATCATAAAAAATCAACTACTGCTGGAGAATATCGTAGCCGGTTAGGTTATTATTATGTTCGTAATTGGATTTGGTTTTATCTTCAATATTTACCCTGGCGAGCAATTTTGGAGTTTGTTAAACTGCATTTTGGTTCATTTAGGGCTAAAACTGGCGCCAAAGGATATTTTAACAAATTAGATTGTTTGTGGGGAATTATTGCCAGTTTTCCCCGGATTTCTAAGTATTTGTGGTTAAGACAACCGGTTTCTGACTCAATTTTAGCCCGGATCAAGGCAGATTTATTTCCTAATAAGGGTCATATCTATGTTCAGTGATAAAAGGGCTAAACATTTAATAGCGATTTTTGTTTTTCTTTTGTTAATAGCTTTTTTTTCTTTACTACAACCAACTTCGCTAGTTGGTAAAGATTGTTGGTGGTATGAGTCTTATACTGTTGGTCGATTGAAATTAACTTATCCGATTAATTGTGATTCACCTGAGTTTGCTCGTCTAGTAGTTAAGTTTCCTTATAGTTATGGGCAAAATCCGATCCGAATGAATCGGCCGCTTTATCCGGCTTTAGCAGCGCCGGTTTATCAATTAATCCGGTCCTGGTTGAAGTTGCCGCCAAAAATAGTCGCCCAAATTACCAGCCAATTGGCTTTAGTTAGCCATCAGTCAGCTTGGCAGGGAATAGTGCCTCAAGATTTGGCTTCAGCCTGGTTGAGTTTGGTTATAATTAACTTTATTTTGGTGGCGTTGGCCGGTTATTGGTTGATCCAAGCTGGTCAAACAGCGGGTTGGGGCCAATTGAGTTTACCGTTGAGTTTATTAATGTTATTTTCAATTCGGCTAAAAGATTACCTGCTTTTACCCCATACTACGATGTTTGATTTTTTGATTCCGGCTTATTTATTTAATTTAGCTATGAGCCCCAAAGCCCCATCTTTTAAAGCTGTTCTTTTAACCGGAATTTTGCTTTTGGGCAAACCGCTTTATTTTACTATTCCAATTATTATCTGGTTGTTTTGGCGTCAATCAAAACAATCGTTATTTAAGATATTGGCATTGTTTTTGCCCACAATTTTATATATTGGTTCGTTTTATTATTTGGGTATTCCTTATTATTCTCATGAGTCAGCAGTTTACCGTGAAGGAGTTTGGTTATTGGATAGCCTGCGTCAGTCTGGTTACTGGAGGACTTTACCGTTGGTTCTGGTTCAAATCGCTAAACTGCTAGGCTATGCTTTAATTATCTTTAAGATAGAACTTTTGTTTTTGTTGAGCTTATGGGGGTTAGTTAGACCGGCCAAGCTGCTTTTAGGTAAGAATCGGATGTTTATTGGTGTTTATTTTTTTTCTTGGTTAGGGTTTTTTGTTTTGGTCGGCTATGTTGAGCAGGGTATTACTTACACTTTGTTTCCCATATTATTGCTTGTTTTTGGCCAATTGATTAATCGGCTGCCAGCAAAGGTTCAAAACTGGGCCTTGGTCGCTGGTTTTATGATTAAAGGGATTTTATGGTTTTAGAAAGCCAGGCCGATTGTTAAAAAACCCATCGCCTCATTATTGGCGCTTTAAGCGTTATCAAGAATTGCTGGGAGGTTTGATTAAAAAAACTGACCGGGTTTTGGATGTTGGTTGTGGAGAAGGCCACTTGTTGTTTTTACTGTCTGAGGCTAACAAGTATGGTGTGGATATAGAGAAAACATATTTGGCCCGGGCCAAAGCTAAAAATCTTCAAGCGCGGTTTAAGCCGGCCTCAGCCGAAGATTTGCCTTTTAAAAATAGCTTTTTCGACTTGGTTTGCTGTACAGAGGTGATTGAGCATATTAACAGGCCAAAGCAATGCCTCAGAGAAGTTCAAAGAGTTTTAAAGCCCGGTGGTTATTGTTTGTTTTCCACCTACAACCATTTTAATATTTTTAACATACTAACCTTAAAAGCTTTTTCTTCTGAACCTAGAATTACGCCCGGTCATATGAGAGAATACAGTTGGATTTCTTTTAAAAAATTAGTCCAAAATTACTTTGAAATAATCAAAATTACTCAGGCCGGTAGTAGTCAATTGGTTGACGGTTTTTTTCAAGTCGTCAAATTGCCGCTGGCGGATTTTATGATTGTTTTAGCAGTTAAATAATATGATTAGAATTATTATTTTGGCTTATAATGAAGCCGCCAACATTGAGGATTGTTTGATTCAGGCAACCAAAGTTTTAGGCAATCAACCTCACCGGTTTTATGTTGTTAATGACGGCAGTGTTGATGAAACTTTGTCAATTTTAAACCGGCGCGTTAAAGATTTTCCCCTTACATTGATCAACCATCAAGTTAATCAGGGAGTGGCAGCAGCTTTACGTTCTGGGATTATTCAGGTGGTTAAACAGGGTCGAGCCAATGATGTGGTTGTGGTAATGGAAGGAGATGGTACTTCTGATGTTAAGCTTTTAAGGCCAATGATTGCTCAGGTTAATCAAGGTCAGGATATAGTTATTGCTTCGCGCTATCAACCGGGCGGCGCCTATTGTAATTTTTCCTTAAAACGCCGGTTTTTTAGTCGCTCAGCCAATTTTATTTTTAACTGGATTTTTCCTTGTCCTCAAGTGAGAGATTATACGATTTTTTACCGCGCTTATCGTCTAGGACTATTAAAAAAAGCCTGCCAGGTTTATCAAAACCGCCTGATTAACAGTGAGCATTTTGTCGCTAATACAGAACTTTTGGTTAAGTTGATGCGCTTAACTCAAAAGATTAAAGAATTACCATTTACCTATGATTATGGTTATAAAAAAAGCCCCAGTAGTTTGAATATCCCCAGAAACCTTTGGCAATATTTGAAGTTTATTGTTTTAAGGCCTGGCCTGCGGGTTGACTTTTGAAAAGTTTATGGTTAAATAAGATTAGGTTGAAAAGAGATCTGATAATGTAATTGAAAAAAAACAGCCAAAGATTCGGGAAGCCCGCTTTTGGCGGGTTTTATGTTAATCGCACCTTGACAATTTGACTAGGTAAGTCTTTGAAGTAGAGCAGGTTTACTTCAAAGTAAATTAGCAATTTAAGATGTGGTAGGAATATGTGCCGTGAACCGAATTTATTCTGGTTTACGGCTTTACTGAGAGTTTGATCCTGGCTCAGGATGAACGCTGGCGGTGTGTTTTAGGCATGCAAGTCGAGCGACGGCCCTTCGGGGCACGGAGCGGCAGACGGGTGAGTAACGCGTAGGAACGTACCTCAAAGTGGAGAATAACTCATCGAAAGGTGGGCTAATACTGCATAGTCTCGCGCTTCGCGCGAGTAAAGGGTGTAACTACCCGCTTTGAGAGCGGCCTGCGTCCTATCAGCTTGTTGGTGAGGTAATGGCTCACCAAGGCAACGACGGGTAGCCGATGTGAGAGCATGATCGGCCACAGGGTCACTGAGACACGGGGCCCACGCCTACGGGCGGCAGCAACCGAGAATCTTGCGCAATGGGCGAAAGCCTGACGCAGCGACACCGCGTGGGGGATGACAGCCTATCGGGTTGTAAACTCCTTTTATATGGGAAGAAGATCTGACGGTACCATATGAATAAGCACCTGCAAACTACGTGCCAGCAGCCGCGGTAATACGTAGGGTGCGAGCGTTATCCGGATTTATTGGGCGTAAAGGGTTTTGTAGGCGGTTTGGTAAGTCATGTGTTAAAGCCTCCGGCTCAACTGGAGAACGGCATATGATACTGCTAAACTAGAGGGTTGGAAGGGTCGTTGGAACGCTTGGTGTAGGGGTGAAATCCGTTGATATCAAGCAGAACACCGAGGGCGAAGGCAGACGACTGGACAACCTCTGACGCTAAGGAACGAAAGCTTGGGGAGCAAACCGGATTAGAGACCCGGGTAGTCCAAGCCGTAAACGATCCTCGCTAGATTTTCCTGATTTATTTTGGGAGAGTCGTAAGCTAACGCGTTAAGCGAGGCGCCTGGGGAGTACGGCCGCAAGGCTAAAACTCAAAGGAATTGGCGGGGGAGCGCACAACCAGTGGAGCATGTGGTTTAATTCGATACGAAGCGTAGGACCTTACCTGGACTTGACATTTCAATGACCGCTATTGAAAGATAGCTTTCTTTTAGACATTGAAACAGCTGCTGCATGGCTGTCGTCAGTTCGTGTCGTGAGACGTCCGCTTAAGTGCGGTAACGAACGCAACCCCCATCCTGTGTTATATTTCACAGGAAACTGCCCTCGTTGAACGAGGGAGGAAGGAGGGGAAGACGTCAAGTCAGCATGGCGCTTACGTCCAGGGCGACACACATCCTACAATGGAGAGGACAATGAGTTGCAAAGCCGCAAGGCGGAGTTAATCTCTTAAACCTTTCCTCAGTTCAGATTGTGGGCTGAAATTCGCCCACATGAAGTTGGAATTGGTAGTAATCGCGGGTCAGCAGACCGCGGTGAATACGTTCTCGCTCCTTGCACACACTGCCCGTCAAGTGAGGAAAGTCGGAAGTGCCTGAAGGGTCTCGCCTTTATGGTAGGAAACTAAGGCAAGTTCGGCGATCAGCGCTAAGTCGTAACAAGGTATCTGTACTGGAAGGTGCAGATGGATCACCTCCTTTCTAGGAGAGGGTTTTCTGAGTCACGACCAGATTTTCCTGTTTTCCCAAACATTACGTTAAGCGTAATTGAGAGAGAACGAAAAACATTTTTTTCAACAATCATTTTATGATTGTAAAATTCCTACCACGTCTTGAATTGCTAAACCCAGCCTCTCGCGAGAGGCTGGGTTTTTTGTGCTAAAATTACCTAAAGTGGTTAGTTTTAAGAAAATATTTCTAAGTGTGCTGGGGTTGTTTTTGACAATTTTTTTATGGCAGTTTAATATTGGAAAAATTGTCAAAGCTCAAAACAGTGATGAAGTTTTTCATCCGGAAACAAATACAAGTTCGGCAACCAATCTTAATCCAACCTATTTGCCTTTTTTATTTGTTGATGATTGGCAAATGGAATCAAGTTGGGATAGAACCGGTGGTAATGATGATGACAGCAAGGCTGCTTTTTCCAAAGAGGGAGACAAGTGGGTTTTAATAAATAAAGAGGATGTTTCTGGAATGATTACGCGGATTTGGATGGCTCACCCAATTGCTTATGATCCAGCCGGAGGTGAGATAGCTAAGTTAGAAATTTATACTGACTGGAGCGGGCCGCCATTAATTCTTGATTTCAACCAAAAAACCATTGACAATATTCCTCCCTTTTCCCACCCATTATTAACCGATGGGTTATATTCAAGTGGGGGTTTAATATCTTATAGCCCGATTGTTTTTAATGGGCGCTTAAAGATATTATCTGAGTCATTAGACCCTGAGAGGTTAGCTTATTTTCAAATTAATTATACTACGGCTTCTGAACAAACTTCTGATAATAATGAAGTTAGCGAATTGGTTTCTTTATGGAAACCTTCAAATATGGGTCAGTTGACTGATGTTCTTTCTGCCGGTGAAATTGATTTTACTGACGCTATAGATACAGTGAGCGAGGTTAGTTTGTTGCCAGAAAACAAAACAATGGTTTTTTCAGATTCGGGAAAAGGAGTGATCACTAAAATTGCTTTTCCTGCTGATAAAATAGAAGCTTATTTGGATAATTTGTCTTTAAAGGTGAATTATCCGGGTTTGACAAATGTGGCAGTTAATTTACCCTTAAGTTTAGCCTTTATGCCACGAGAAGCTGATTATATTTCTGATTTACCGCCTGATAATGATATTGATGCTCATGTTTTTAGCCCTACCGGTAAGGAAATTGTGATTAAAAATAATACAGTTTGGGTGCGAGAGCCGTTTAGAGAAAACTATCAAGATGTTGGTAAATTGAAAAACTGGTATCGAGCTAGTCTGGCAGTTTGGTTGTCGGGTAGTGGCGATTTGCCGCCATCAGATAACTTAGATACTTATTCAATCCAGCCCGATGGATCAGAGACAGTGATCAAAGGTGATCGATACTGGTGGAGAAAAGATGTTTATTCACCCTGGGGAACTGGTTTATTGGCAAGTATTTGGACAGGGGCTTCTCTAAATGGTTATCCTTTACCTCATAATAATATTGATAGCCATGCATTTGATTTAAACGGTAATGAAACGATTATTTCCGGTCTAAGATATTGGTATTCTCAAGCAGGAGAAAATACCTGGTGGAGTGGTACGCTTGAAGAAGCCTGGGATTTACCTCTTGATAAAGTGGATGGTCATTCATTTTCATCAATGGGCGAAACAGTTATTTCTGGAAATATTTTTTGGTTCAGGGTAAATCCCCAAACTGAATGGTTTCAAGGTAATTTAACCAATGCTTGGCGGGATGAGAGCAAATTTTATCGAGGTTCTTTATTTTTTGGTTATGATCCGGTGGCTAGCGAGTATTATTTTACCTGGCCTATGCCTTTTTGGAATGGTATTGAAATTAGTTTGGAAAATAATGGGTCTAATATGGTTAATGCAGAAACTCGGATAAGCTGGACAAGGCAAAGTTATGAAGAGGCGCAAGCCGGCTATTTAAATATTACTTATGTTGATGAGCAAGAAAGTGAACAAAATTTAATGTTTAAAGCCGCTCATTTAAATGGCAGGGGTAAGTTTGTTGGAGTAATTGTTTCAGCTGATGGAACTTCTGACCCGCAGTACAATCGGACTTTTTTAGAAGGTGATGAAAAAATTAGTGTTGATGGAGTAATTATTGGTAATGGGACCGGTTTGGAGGATTTTTTTGGGGGCGGATGGTATTTTATTCATGGTCCGTTTTATTTGCCGACCCATGGGGCAATGAGATCGCCCTCCGGTCGTTTACAATCAGTGATTCCAGACAACATTAACAGGCTTGGTATGATTAATCTTAATGATGATCAAGAGACCATAATGTATCGGCATTTTTTAAATGATGCGATTAATTTTCAACAAGAATTTGATCTGCAGTTTGAATTTGGGCCCTATCCTGGTGAGCGTTTAGCAAAAGGTTACTCGACCAATTTTAAAGCGGCCGGTGTTTCTTATTTGTCTGCTCCGGCCTTTTTTTGTTCTACCTGTTCTGTTAATCCGCCTAAATCGTTGGGTAATGCTAATTGTGATGAAATAGTTAATGGTTTGGATTTTGGACAATGGCGTTCGATTTTTCAGAAAGTTGGAGTGGTTTCTGAACCGGAAAAAGCCGAAGTAGATTTTAACTGCCAAGAGGATCAGGAAAGCCACATAATTGATGCAGTTGATTTTAAAATTATGGTAAGTAATTATTTTAAGTGAGATGAAAAAAATTGCCGTAGGTTTAAGCGGGGGAGTTGATTCGGCTTTAGCGGCGGCTCTACTCAAAGAGCAGGGCTATGATTTGCTGGGGATTCATATTCATCTTTGGAGTGAGCGGAATTGCAATCGTTGTTGCGGTAATAAACTTTTAACAGCTGCTCGACAGACCGCTGAGCTATTAGGCATACCTTTTTATGAAATTGACTTGAAAAAGGAATTTAAAGCTAAAGTAGTCGATAATTTTATAAAAGAGTATAGGTTGGGAAGAACGCCTAATCCTTGCATTTTGTGCAATAAATTTATCCGTTTTGGCCAGCTTTTAGAAATTGTAAATAAGCGCTTTGGTTGTGACTATTTGGCTACTGGTCATTATGCCCGGATTGTAAAAACATCTTGCAAGCGGAGTTATCATTTGTTAAGAGCTAAAGATTTATCTAAAGACCAAAGCTATTTTCTTTATTCTTTAGATCAAAAGCAACTTTCTCAATTAATTTTTCCTCTTGGTGAGTGGCACAAAGAAAAAGTCTGGCAGGAGGCTAAAAAAAGACAGTTGCCGGCGGCTGAATCTCCGGAAAGCTTTGACCTTTGTTTTACTGATAATTTGGAGAATTTTTTGCAGCGCCAGTTAAAACCCAAGCCGGGAGAGGTGATAGTTCAGGCAGGAGAAGTTATTGGTCAGCATAAGGGTTTGCCTTTTTATACTTTTGGTCAAAGTGGCGGTTGGCAATGGTTGCCTCAGGCGCAAAAAAAACTCAGTCAAACAGGCAAGTTACCCAAATTTTATGTCGTCGCCAAAGATATGAAGAAAAACCAGTTAATAGTGGGGGGCAAAATAACAGCAAGTAGTAAAGTATTTAGTATTAGGGAGTTACTGATTACTGATTACTGTTTACCAACTACTAAATTATTTGTAAAAATTCGCAACACCGGGAAACTGTTGCCTTGTCAGTTAAAAGACAACCAGGTGATTTTAGACAAGCCGGCGTTTGCTGTTGCTCCCGGCCAGTCAGCGGGTTTTTACCGCAAATTTAAAGACGATTATGAAGTTATTGGCGGAGGGATAATTAATTAAAGCAATCAAAGATTTAAAGTCAAATCAGCAAATTTTTGGCAATAGGTGTAATCAGGAAAAGGAACAAGCGAGCTATCTAAAAAACCGCCGATCGCCCGGGCGGACAGAATAGTTTTAAGTTTTTTCCGACTATAACCAAGCTTCAATAAGATATTAATGATTTTTTCTGCCAGATCGGGTTTTTCCAAAACACTGAATACCCGCTGGATGAAATAACCAATATCATAATATTCTACTCCGTTGCTTAAAGCATGTTCAGCATCAATTAGGCCCAAGCGATTGTTCGGCAGTTGGAATATATGCCAAGGAGCAAAATCGCCGTGGCGGGTTTTTTTAGCTAAGAGGCTGGAATTTTGTTTTACTAAGACCAATAGAGGTTCGAGCGGATATTTTTCAATAATTGATATTGGGATGGCTTTATACCAGCTTTGCGTTTTAGCCATAAACCATTGTTGGTGATCGGCGGCTTGAATATCTTCGCGGCTGACAATATTTTTTAAGTTTAAATTGGCAATTAACTGACTGAACTTAATAATCGGAGAGAGATTTTTTGCCATCAATTTGGCAAAAACATTTTTGCTTCGAACTGAAGCTAACAGCGGACCGGAAAAAACATCAGTTATTAAATAAAAAAGACTGGTTTGGTAATAGCCCTGATCAAAGACCTGCGGCACCCAAAAAAGCGATTCTTTTCTAGGGATAAGTTGATTAAATTGCTGGTTCCAATCAGCCTCAATTTCCGTTAAAACACTGATGCCTGGTGTAGTAGCCAGCTTAAGAAAATATTTTTGTCCGTCTTTTGTCAGGATGCCGGCAACATGCCGGCCCGGATAGTTTAAACTTTGAATTTGATAACCTTTGGCAGAAAAAAAAGTCGCGATTGGTTTAAAATTCAAGTTTTTTCCAAGACGATAGTCCAAAAGTTGACCATTTTTTCTTAACTGAAAAGCTTTAAAGTCAGCTGAATTCATTGTAGATATTTTGCGGTTTTAGTTGACTTTTGTCAACGGAGCAGGGTATTACTTAATAATGAACAATCAATTCAAAGATATTAAAGTTTTAGTTTGGGATCTTGACGGCACTCTTTATAAAAACACGCTGACATTAAGCGGGGCGATTCATGCTAATGCTATCAAGGCAGTTAAAAAAGCCAATTCGCTTTCTGATGAAGAAGCGGAGCAATTATTTCAGCAAACTTACAAACAGTTAGCCAGCTCAACTCAAACCATGATTCACTGCGGCGTTGATCGGGCTTATGCTTTGTCAGGCAAATGGTATGCTGAGGTTCAGTTAAAACACTTACAGCACAACCAGCGCTTAATTAATATGTTTGACCGGCTTAAGCCTTGGCGGCATATTATTAACACTAATGGCGCTAACCTAGTTACTCAAAAAAAACTGCGCTTATTGGGTTTATCTGCAGACATTTTTGCCAAGATTTTTACTAATGCGGATATGTTTGGCAAGTTAAAACCTGACTTAATGCCGTTTAAAGCCATGCTTGATTACACCGGCTTGTCGGCTGAACAGCATTTAATGATTGGCGACCGGCCGGAAACCGATTTATTGCCTGCCAAAAAGCTCGGCATGAAAACATGTCTGGTTTGGGGTGAGTCAGCTGAGGCGGATGTGAGCGTAAAAACAGTTTATGAGGTTAGCGATTTACTTATGGCAGATTGAGAAGCTGGTGCGTAGTTTCAGCCATAGCTTCCGGACCAGCACTTTTATTAATAAAGCCCTGGGCGCCTGTTTTTCGGTATGTATCTTCGTAGTCAGCGGGATTGTCGTCAGGATCTAAATCACTCATGCCAATAATTATTGCCGGTGGAATTCCTAATTGTTGTTCAAGTTCGCGAATGGCAGTAGTACATTTATAGCCACTAAAATAGGTTGAATCCAAATCTAGGGCAGTGTCAGTATAAATAAGGTCATAGGTTTGACCACCTCTGAGGGCATTTAAAAAACTTTCGCAGGTTGGATAATGATGAAGATTTTTGCTTGCAAAAGATAGTAGAGTTTTAAGCCATTCCATTCTTGTTTCTGCAAAATCCTGATTGTCTTCAATAAAAGCGACTCTCATTTGTTGAGGGTCGCGGGCTTCGCCGCCGCGTTCCTGCGCTTGAGTGTTTTCAATTTCTTGTTGTAAAGCATTAACATCATCAACTATGTAGACCGCCCGGATTACTGGATACCTTGAACGGTCAATTGTTTGCCAGCCAAGAAATTCACCATCCTGCATAATCGGAATCTGCCAGGGGCCTTGAATTTGATCTTGAATACCACCGGTGGCTCCAGAAAAAATAGCTTCTGCCGGCATTAATACACCTTGAAATAAAATCTGGCCTATCTGACTGCCAGCCGCATAAACAGCTAAAGCAGCTTCAGAGATGGCTGGAATTAGAGAATTTAAATCAGTTACCAATCTGTCTAAGGGCAATTGAGCTTCTAATTGATAATAAGTATATGCTTGTCCCAATCTCGCGGTTTCACTCATTAACACCATGCCGTCTACGCCTTCAACTTGCTCAAATACCCAACCCGGGGGAAGTTCAGTAGCGCTGGCCTGTTCAATTGGTTGAGGCTTACTGCAGCCAGAAAGCAACACAGAAGCTACAAGTAAATTTAGACCAAGGGCTACGGTCAGCCCAGCCCTGCCAATGTTTCGTCCAAAATCTTTCATTGCTTGCTACTTTAGAAGATGTTTATCCGCCCTGCTTGATGTTCTAACTGACATAAATTTGTCAGCCTGACAGAAAAATGATAGAATCGTTCATCCTGCCCAAAAGAGCAGGATTTTTTATGAGCAAATTATTACCGCCAATTACGCCAGAGAGTTTTGAGAAAATGGTTAGCCAATGGGCGCGAATCGTTAAGTACCGCGAGTCAGGGAGTATTTATTATTATTCTAAATCCGGACTACTTTACCGCTTGCGTCAGTTGTTTGCGGATGAAAAACTTTACAGCAAATACTTTGGTGGGAAAAAGATTCAAATTGTTGATTTAGAATCTGTGCTTATCGAAGATCAGGAAGACGTTGTGAGAGTTTTTGAAAAATCCAAATCAAATATTTTTTTTATTTTGGCGGCTGATAAAATTTGGCGCGAACAACAAAACAAGCTATTGGATTATTTAGCTAACCTGGGAATTAATTTCAACATCTCCTTTTTATTATTTTTTCAAGCTGATTTTAACCATCCGGATATTGAGTCAATTTTTCAAACTAAAAATCTTTTTTTACAAAACTTGGTTTTTCATCCTTTGCCATCAAAAAAAGACGGTCGCCAGCTTATTAGATATTTAGAAAATAAATGGCAGGTAAAAATTGATCAAAAAACCCAACAAATCATTGTTGATCAATGTGGTGGCTATCTTTGGTTGATTAAAGAAGCTGTTCGTTATTGGCGGGATAACAACCAGCTGTCTTTTGACCACGAAGATATGAACTTACGGCTTCAATTAATTTGGAAATACTTGTTGGATTCAGAAAAACAGGTTTTAGAAAAAGTAGTTTTAGGTAATAAAGATTTTAATTCTCTAGAAAAACACAGCTTTGAATTTTTACAAAAAACCGACTGGTTGCCGCTTTGGCCGCTTTTGGAAAAATTTATTCACCATCAACTTAAAAAAATTGATTTAAGAGTAACTGAAAACGGGCAGATTGTTTTAAAAGAAGTTTTGATAGACAGAATGTTTTCACCTAAAGAACGGCGAGTTTTAAAGTTTTTATTAAGTAAAAAAGACCGTTTGGTTTCCCGGGACGAAATAGCTCAAGCTGTTTTGGGTAATCAGTGGGAGAATAATTATTCTGATTGGGCAATTGACCAGACGATATCACGTTTACGCAAGAAATTAGCTGGTTTAAGTATTTCTCCGAAAATTATCAAAACTATTCGTGGCAAAGGCCTTGTTTTTAAAGAAGGCTAAATATGTTAGAGCGCAATGTTTTAAAGGAGGGAATTTTTTGGCAAGGTAGTTTTGCCCAAGCCATGCGGCAGGAAGAGGTTTTTCCAAAAGCTTCAGAAAAAGTGCTTGATTTGGTAGAAGGTTTATTAGTTAGCTGTGCTAGATTTTGGTGGCCGGTTTACAAAGATGGATCAATAGCGATAATAAGGGGCAGTGTGGTTAAAAATTTGATCAGGCCGTCAGAGGTTGGACCAAAATTGCCGGCCATGTTTCAGGCTTTTTACGACGGTTTAGATCCAGATTCGCTGGTTCAGAATCCGATTTGGCAAGAAGCTTTGGAAGAGGGAATAAAGGGTCAGGACTTAGA
The DNA here is from genome assembly GCA_018813815.1 of Patescibacteria group bacterium. GTDB lineage: Bacteria > Patescibacteriota > Microgenomatia > UBA1400 > JAHJAY01 > JAHJAY01. The sequence continues at coordinate 38,695 of JAHJAY010000019.1, forward strand.
CGTTCGCTTTCTTTTTCAACCAGGTAGAAACTTCAACAATATGGCTCGAGTATTTATTGATCGCTTGGGTTTGCCGGATATTGAAGGAAAAAAAGCAGTTTGGGAATTGGAAAACATTACCATTAAACTGCAAGAAAATACAATTCCTGTTAAAGGGGGTAAAGAGAGACACAACTGGAAAGTTGAATTTTGGGAGCGCGATCAAGGGGAAGAAAAGTTAACTTTTTGGTTAGATATCGGCGAGCAGGCTTTTTGGGATTATGATAATGATGCGCGCTTAGGTTATGCTGCTACTTATCATGATTTAATGATGATTCTGGGGCTTACTTTGAATACAAACAATAGCTTGCTTTTGCAAATTGATCAATTGACGGCAGATGTTTTTAATACAAAGGATCGTCCCATGTCTAGTCTTACATCTGTTGGAATCCTATCCTGTTTAAGAGTTTTGGTTGGTCACTATCTTTGGGGAGTTCACGTAGATGATTATTTCTGGCAATTAGCGGGACGTTTTTTAACTGAATTTTCTTTGGGAAGAGAAGCTGAACATTTAAAATATCTTTTATTGTTGCACTTTTTAGATCCGGATAAGTTTGACGATCCAGACAATTATGTTCCAATTAATTAATTTGTGTTAAAATCGTTGATGTTGGGCCCGTAGCTCAGTTGGTTAGAGCGCAGTCCTGATAAGACTGAGGTCCTTGGTTCGACCCCAAGCGGGCCCACCCGTTGAAAAAAGTTATTATACTTCTTTTAGTTTTTTTGGGAGTTGGTATTGGTTTGGCTTTGCGCTTTTGGCCGGAAAATAAAGAAATGGTTTCACCGCTTGGCAAATTCCAGTCGCCTCAAGAAAAACCTTTACAAAAATACTCTTTTCCCAATCTAAATCAGCGCGGCGGTATCAGCAGTCAGATTGCCATAGGAGAAGCTTTAAAGCAGGAGGGAAAATTCACCAGTTATTTATTTTCCTATACTTCCGAAGGTCGAAAAATAACCGGTTTGTTCAATCAGCCGGTCGGGGAAGGTAATTTCCCGGTTATTATTATGCTCCGCGGTTGGGTTGATCAAGAAGTTTACCAGACCGGCGTTGGTACACAGAGGGCCGGAGAAGTTTTTGCCCAGAATGGTTTTATTACTTTAGCGCCTGATTTTTTAGGTTATGCTGGTTCAGATAACCCACCGGATGATGTTTGGGAAGAACGCTTTTTAAAACCAGTGGCAGTTTTGGATTTATTGGCTTCGATTAAAAGTTTGCCTCAAGCCGATGTAAAAAAAATTGGGTTTTGGGGACACTCCAATGGTGGCATGATTGCTTTAAGCGTTTTGGAAATAACAGGCGCTGATTATCCAACCGCTTTATGGGCGCCGGTTTCTAAACCTTTTCCTTACGACATTCTTTTTTATACTGATGAATATGAAGACAAAGGCAAACTTTTGCGGGCTAAATTGGCTGACTTTGAAAAAGACTATGATGTTGACCAGTATTCTTTTGATCGGTATTTGGATTGGTTAAAGGCGCCATTGCAAATCCATCAAGGCAAAGCAGATGATGCGGTGCCTTTAGAATGGACAAATGAATTGGTTGATCGCCTGGAAGAATTGAAAATAGATGTAAATTATTATGTTTATCCCGGAGCTGACCACAATATGAGCGGTAGTTGGGATCAGGTGGTTAGCCGCGACTTGAATTTCTTCAGAGAAAAACTTTAGTTGACATCTAAAAACAAATAGGTTACAATTGTTACATAATAGTTTTTGGAGGTAACAATGGATTTTATCAGTGTGGCTCAAACAGCTAAAATGCTTGGCGTGTCGCGCGTCCAGGTTTTTCGTAAAATCAAACAAGGCAAAATTAAGGCTCAAAAGGTCGGTCGGGCTTATGTAGTTGATAAAAACTCCTTAGGGCCAATTTTTGAACAAACGACTGATAGGGAAGTTAAATTAATTGATCAAGCGGTTGCAGGTACAATCTCTGAATACGGAGAAACATTAAGGCGGTTGGGGAGAGAGTAGATGACTCAAGTTTTAAAAATTACTGATGTTGAACGAGTTTGTTTTGGTTTAGCACGAAAGCTGATGAGTTGGCACGAGCCAATTCCGGATTTTAAAACTCGCCGGCCGGGTGTGTTGGAAAGTTGTCTTTTGTCACCCTTGGCCACTTGGGGCAAGAAAAGTCTTTACCCAAGCATTTATGACAAAGCGGCAACTTTATTTTATCTTATGGTCAAAAATCATCCTTTTATTAATGGCAATAAAAGGGTAGCGGTTACCAGTCTTTTGACTTTTTTATATCTAAATAAAAAATGGTTAAAGGTCAGTCCCGAGCGGCTTTACAAAACTGCTTTTTGGGTGGCTGAATCAGATTCAGAATTCAAAACCGGTACGGTTATGGCGATAAAAGATTTTCTCAGAAAGAATACAGTTATTCGGAAGCAGGTGTGGTTTAGCCAAACATCAGCCATTCGGGCTTGAAGAGCATTAAAATTCCAATAATAATCATCAAAGAGCCGCCAATCAGACGAGAATAACGGGCATATTTTGTTTCAATACCAACCGCTTTTAAAGTAATCATCGCCACCCCAAAAACGACCAGATCATCCAGCATAAAAAACAAGATATAAAGCAAAAGATATAAATAGTATTGCCATGTTGGCAGGTGGTTAAGCGCGAGAACTTGGGTAAAGATGGCGGGTAGGCCGGCAGAGCAAACCAGTTCTACCAAATTAACTGCAAAAGCCAGCACAATTATTCCGCCTAATGCTAACCAGAAATGTTTTTGCTGAGTGATATTTTTTAGTTTGGCAAAGATTGTCCGGCGTTTTTCATTGCCGGTTATTTTGCAGGCCGCTTCTTTGTTAAGCCAATATTCGCGCAGACTATATCCGCCGGCCGTCAAGGCTACCAGGCCGATTATAATTCTGACCCAGATGACTAAGCCTAAAAATAAAAAGAAATTCAGCCAAGCCGCCATAAATAAAAAGTAAACTAAGCCAGAAACAACAATAAAAGCTGTGCCTAAAATCCACATTCGTTTCCGGTCTTTCATGCCTAAAAGCAGGCTGATTAAAAACAGTAATGCCCACATGGCACAAGGGTTAAAACCGTCAAGCAGGCCAATGACTATAGCTAGTAAAGGCAGAGAAAAATTTTTGGTTTTAATTTCCCCCAGCAGAGGGAGGGTCAGAGTGGGAGGGATAGAGATTTGGCGTTTTGAAGAATCAGATGTTTGCGGTTCTAACAAGCCACCAACCACATCCTGACAGCCGGTATTAATGGCACACAATAAAGCCTCTTCGATTTGTTTACCGGTGGTTTGTTCATCCAAAAAACCGACAATATAATTTTCGCCAATAGCGGTAAAAGGTACCACGCCGGCGGGAATCGAAGCCTTATACTTTTGGATTACTTGTTGCAGCAGCTTGATATTTTTTTGTTGGCTGATTTCAAAACTTTGCACTTCTACGCCGGGATATTTTTGGATAAGTTGATCCAGAAAAACCTCTTCTTTGACGCAATGCGGACAGGTTTTGGAATGGAAAAAGTAAATAATAACTGGCTTAGTTTGAGCTTTAATCGGGGAGCGCATGGGTAAACCAAAAACCATCAACCATAAGCCGCCAATTACCAGCAGTGATAAACAAAGTTTTTTAATAATGCGCATTGCTAGATTTTAGCAAAATTTTTCAAACTTGACGATATAGATAATAAGAACAATAATGATTTTACATGATAAAACAATGGATTCTGGGTATTTTATTGTTTTTGGGTTTGGTTTTTACTGTTCTCATTTACCAACCGCAAGAGTTGGCAGTTTTCGCCCAAACAGATATTTTAATTGAAATTCGTTCTTACAGTCAGACCCTTTATCCCAACCAAACTAGCTACCAGCGGATTATTTCCCTGGATGGCCGGGAACTCTGGCAACGCAAGGGAATTTGGAACAGCGCCGGTGGAATTTTTGACTGGGGAATGTGGGTGAAAAGGAATCTAGCCAGCCAGCCAATTGCCGGTCAGACCCAATTAGGAGCCTATGATCAAGTGGTTATTCCTAACAACATCAGCAAACAACGAGTGCTTTCCCTGGACGGCCGGACACTCTGGGAACGGAGTGGCGCTTGGAATGCCGGCATTAGTGAATTTGACTGGGGCGACTGGCAGGAATATTTAATTACTGATTTTAATATTGATGAACAAACTGGTTTGGATACAATTAGGCTTCATAGCCAGGCCGTTTACCCCAACCAAACGAGTAAACAGCGTATTTTGTCAATTGACGGTAGACAGCTTTGGGAGCGGAGTGGTCCCTGGAATGAAAGTGCCGGCATTTTTGACTGGGGATCGTGGGTCAAGCGCGACCTTGCCAGCCAGCCAATTGCCGGCCAGACACAATTAGGTAATTTCAGCCAGGTGGTTCTTCCTAATAACATCAGTAAACAGCGGGTGCTTTCTTTGGATGGCCGGATGCTTTGGGAACGGAGTGGCGCTTGGAATGCCGGCATTAGTGAATTTGACTGGGGCGACTGGCAGGAATATTTAATTACTGATTTTAATATTACTGATATTAATGGAAAATTTTCTATTTTAACCGCCAAAATAGTTTCAATTATTGATAAACATGAGCAAGTTTATCCGCTTTATTCCCAAACAGGCTATGATGTTGATGGTGACGGTTTGGAAGATACTTTGTCAAGTTTAGACAGCAAATATGCTTCTTTTTCTAATGAAGACCGGGCCGAATGGCGGGCGCGTTTGTTTTGTTCTCCGCCGCCGGCTTTAACCCCCGGATCTCAAACTGAAAACGCGTGGCTTGAAAGCTGGGCAAGCTGGCGAAAATGTATGACCGCCAGCCATACCGTTTTAGCTCGTTACCATCTTTTTCAATACTTAAATCACGGTGCCAATCAATTAGATAAAGAAAAAATGGAACAGCATATTTATATGGGAGTTATTCATGTCGATGCTTTAATTGCCGGACCGGAATATGGCAAACCATTATCCGGTCTTACTAATTCGGAATATGAAGGGACTTCAATTTATACCCTGCGGGATACTTTTAGGACCGCTCGTTATCTTGCTGATGGCGCCGGGGCGTTTAAAATTTGGGGCGTAACCCATCATCTTGGCCTTCTGCCTCAATTTTACTGCACGGCTTTAGAAGTTCCTTATGATCCGGCGCAGAATTGCCGGACAATTAATTTACAGGAACGTATCAGACAAATTAGTTCCAGCGTAGCCACCAAAGCAGCTTCAGAATGGATGATCCATGACGATGGTAGTTTGCGGACAGAATATTGGGATAGTAGTCGTTATTGGATAAATAATTTGCCTCAATCTTATTCAGCTTCACCGAATAGAACTTTTAATCCCTCAGCGGGAATTGGTTGGTATGATTTGGCTGGAAGAAGATCTATGGGTGGAGAAAACGGTTTGCCGGATCAATCAATGTCTCCGCATTTTTTTGGCTGGCAGATGGGCGGAATGACTTTGGCTGCTAAGTTAGCCTTAAGTGGCGGACAGGAATATCAGGATTTTGTAGATTTTGGTTTATGGGCAAACGGGTATGTTTTTGCTTTTAATCGTGATAATCCTTCAGGGAATTACATGAGTGTTAATCGTTATGGCGATCCGGTCAGGGGAAATGTCAACAGTCTTTGCGATGGAACGGAAAATCTGTTAGCCGATGATCCGATGGCCATCTGTGAAGGCGGGACCAAAGAATGGCATTGGTACGGAAATGATGACATTCAATCGGTGCAAACAGGTTTGGTTTATATGAGTCAGCATTTGGGAGGAATGACGGCAGTTTTAAATTGGGAAAAACCGCCTGATTCGTATATTCAGAATGGTCTTAATCATTACTATGTTTTTAAAGGTTCATATTTTAAAGACGGTGATTCTTATATTAATTTTGCCAATGGTGGTTTTAATAAATCAACAATTTTAAAATATTTTCCTACTTTTTTGGGAGCCTGCGGGCAAGAGGGCTACAAGTATTATGAAACATCTACAGGGTTGGTTGTTAATGAAAGAGGGGAAACGGCGGCAGAATTAGTTGCTACCGCTTTGTCATCTTTGGCCAACATTGTTTTTTATAAAGACATTGATAAGGCCGGTGAATTATTGGAAACTGCCGACCAGATGCTTGATTCCTTGGTAACCACTCCACTTAGTCCGACTCTTTTGGCTGATTGTGCCGGGCCTTGGACACACAGTACCAATGTCAGTGTTTATATGCGTAAGGCTACCCAGATTAATAATTTTCTTTCGGCTTACCTGATGTTTAAGAAATATCCTCAGCCGGCTCTGCCGGCCGGAGTGCCGATTCCGGAAACAAGCGATTACAATCAGGATGGCGTAGTGAACAATCTTGATGTTTTTGAATTTGTCGCTAGACCTGGCGATTTTCCTCCGGCCGTTTGGTTTAGGGCCATGCTTGATTGGGGTAAAAATATTTAAGCCAAAACTGCTTTAAGGCAGTTGTGTCCTCGTCCAGACACCTTAGTGACACATTAAAATATCAGTGAATGGTAAAATCGGTGTCACTATGAATATATATGGAACAGTTCTTCCCGGAGCTGGTTATATTGCCTCACTAGCCAGAAGGACTAATATCTCAAAAGA
>JAHJAY010000020.1 GCA_018813815.1 Patescibacteria group bacterium
AAGCTTAAGCAGCAAATCTCTTTTCTGCGCTGGTACTTTACTTTCAGCCGGGTTAAAAACAAAGATGATCTTAAGAAATTATGGGACTGCTGGAAGAAGCGGCTATAACTTCGTTTACCAATACATTTCCTTACTTAAACTGATAATGGTAAGTTCAAGTGCTTAAAGGCTTTTTCAGTTGCCACCCGGCCATTTTTAGTCCGCTTCAACAAGCCTTTTTTCATTAAATAGGGTTCAATTACGCTTTCCAAAGTGCCGACATCTTCAGAAACAGTGGCCGCCAAAGTGTCGGCGCCAACCGGTCCGCCCTGGTGATCTAAACAAACTGCAGTTAAGAGATCGCGATCCATCTTATCTAAGCCGAGTGGGTCAATTTCTAAAATCCGCAAAGCTTCTTCCAAAACTTGTTCATTAATTATGCCTTTACTTTTGATTTGGGCAAAGTCGCGTACCCGTTTTAATATCCGGTTGGCAATCCGAGGCGTGCCTCGTGAACGTTTAGCCAACTGTAAACAAATTTTATTGGAAGCGGGGACTTTAAGGATTCTGGCTGAGCGTTCAACAATGCCGGCCAAATCAGTATTATTATAATAATCCATGCGGAAAATCGCCCCAAAGCGGTCCCGGAGTGGGGAAGAGAGCAGGCCGATCCGTGTTGTGGCCGCGATAATGGTAAATTTAGGCAAATCCAACCTGACGGTTCGAGCCGAAGGGCCTTTGCCTAAAATAATATCCAGAGAAAAATCTTCCATGGCCGGATAAAGCGATTCTTCAACCGGTTTGTTAAGACGATGTACTTCATCAATAAATAAAATATCGTGGTCTTTAAGATTGGTTAAAATGCTGGCCAAATCACCGCTTCTTTCCAGAGCCGGTCCTGAGGTAATCCTGATACTTACTCCCATTTCGCTGGCAATAAGATGCGCTAAGGTGGTTTTGCCTAAGCCGGGCGGACCATAAAGCAGCAGGTGATCAAGCGCTTCTTTGCGTTTTTGGGTGGCTTTAATAAATATTTCCAGCTTTTGTTTTATCCGGCTTTGGCCTGAAAACTGGCTAAGTGTTTTAGGCCGTAAAGTTTCTTCCAAGGCTATTACCAACGGTGTTTTGATTTTACTCATGATTGTTGTTTTAAAGCTAAACGGATCTTTTCTTCCAAAGGCAGATCTTCTTTAATACCCTTAATTGCTTTTTTAATTTCCGGACTGGAAAAACCCAGACCCTTTAAGGCTTCCACCAGGTCAAGGTCCTGTTCAGTTTCAAATTCCAATTCTTTCAGACTGCCTAGCTTGGGTTTAAGATCAACTATGAGACGTTGAGCGCCTTTTTTACCCAAACCTTTGACAGTAGTGAAGTAATCAACGTCAGCCTCTTGAATTGCCCGGATAATTTTATTGGCTCCGTGAGCATGGGAAATAATCGCCAGGGCAATTTTCGGACCAATACCGGAAACGGTAATTAAGCTGGTAAACATTTGTTTGTCAGTCGGATTAAGAAAACCATAAAGGCTGATTTCATCTTCTTTAACATGAGTGTAAATTAACAATTCTTGGGGTTGGTTTAGCTGACAAGCCTGCCAAACAAAATTCGGCACATTGACCTGATAACCAACGCCTTGAACCAAAATGAGCAGATTATTATCTTCTTTAGCAATGGTCGTACCTTTTAAATAACCGATCATGGTTTTATTATAGCAGTGTTATGCCAATTCCGGATTGTAAAAGCAATAAGTTAAGGCTGTAGCGATGGCATCAGCCGCATCGTCAGGTTGGGGTATATGGTCGAGCTTAAGCAGGGCTTTAACCATGTTTTGAACTTGATTTTTGTCGGCCCGGCCATAACCAACAATGCTGTTTTTAATTTGAATAGGAGTAAATTCAACCATTGGCAGCTGTTGAAAGGCAAGACAAACTTTAATTACTCCCCGGGCTTCACCAACGGTCAAGGCAGTTTTAGCATTGGTGTTAAAAAAGAGTTTTTCCACACAGGCTATTTGGGGTTGATATTGTTTGATTATTTGCTTGAGTTCTTTATAAAGTGTTAATAGACGTTGATTTAACGGTTGATCTTTTTTGGTCCGGATACAACCATATTTAATTAACTGAGGCTCTGCCTGTTTTTTAACTATTCCCCAACCGGTTAAAGCAATTCCCGGATCAATGCCTAAAACAATCATGGTTTTATTTTAGCAAGCGGCGCTACTTTACGAAAGTGGGTTTTGTGCTAAGATGAAATTGTTTAGATTAAAATTGTTTACTAAGGAGGTGAGTCAGATGGCAGATAAAAAAGTCGGTCAAGTGGTTCACTATTACGATAAGCTGGGCGTGGCGGTAATCTCCTTAACTGATGGTAGTCTGGCGGTGGGTGATATGATTAAAATCAGTTGCGGCGATGAAGAATTTACTCAAACTGTAGAGTCAATGCAGGTTGAACATAAAGAAGTTAAAAGCGCCGCTAAAGGTGATGAATTTGGTTTAAAGGTTGATCAGCCGGTTAAAAATAAGGCAGTTGTTTATAAAGAATGAAAAAAAAAGTTTATTCAACCCCGTTTGGGGAATATATTCAGTATTTAGATAAGATTGACAAGGGGGTCCGTGATTCAGAAGAATACGGCTCGATGTTAATTCTCAGCCTGCTTGAGGAATTGGGCGAAATGGCGCGAGCCTATTTAGCCAAGCATGGCAGAAAACAAACTAATATTGCCGCCCAACAAGATGAAACCCATGAACAGGAATTGGGCGACATTTTAGTGGCGATTTTACGTTTTGCCCGGATCAAAGACATTAAT
>JAHJAY010000021.1 GCA_018813815.1 Patescibacteria group bacterium
AGCATGAATGTGCCTCATTTCACCGAACTGCTGGTTCAGGCAATCAAGCATACTGGCTTTAGCTTTATTGATGCGCTTCAACCTTGCGTGACTTTTAATAAAAAACTCTTGGCTGAGCAAGAGAAAAAAATTCAGGTTTTAACCCAAAAACCGCAAACTAAACAAGAAGCTTGGCAATTAGCCAATCAAGTGGATCAACTGGGCATTGGCATTTTTTGGCAGGAACAACGACCGGCCTATCATCAGGAAATTTCAACCTTAAAACAACAATCGCTAATTAAACAACCAATTGATAAAATAGATATTGCTGAATTACTAAAAGAGTTTATTTAATAATTTCCATGCTTAATGTTATTCTCAAGCCATTAATTGACTTTGTTGTTAATACCATTTCTAAATCTGGTTATGCCGGTATTACTCTTTTAATGGGGCTTGAATCTGCCAATATTCCTATTCCCTCAGAAGCAATTATGCCTTTTTCCGGTTTTTTGGTTTCTCAGGGTCAATTAAACTTCTGGTGGGCAGCTTTTTTTGGTGCTTTTGGTTGTTTATTAGGCTCAATGGCCTCATATGCTTTGGGTTATTTTGGCGGCGAAAATTTAGTTAGAAAAGTGATTAAAAAATACGGCAAATATGTTTTGGTTTTTGAATATGAACTTGATGAGGCAGAGGAGTGGTTCCGTAAATATGGCGATCCGGTGACCTTTTTTTCCCGGATGCTGCCGGTAATCCGGACTTTTATTTCTTTACCGGCCGGAATTGCCAAAATGAATTTTAGCAGGTTTTGCTTTTTTGCTTTTGTGGGTTCGTTTTTATGGTCATTACCGTTAACTTATGCCGGTAAAATCTTAGGAGAAAATTGGGGAAGTTTAGGTAAATACTTTCACAAATTTGATATCGCTTTTGTTATTGCTTTTTTCTTAATGGTTATTTGGTATGTCCGTCACAAACTCAAAAAACACCGGGCATATAAAAACAAGTAACCACAACATCCGAAATGCATCAGTTGTAAAACTTACGGATAACGCCAACTACCCGACCTTGAATCTGAACATTTAAAGCGTAAATCGGTCCCATGTTGGCATTGGCCGGTTCCAAACGCACTCGGGTGGCTTCTTTAAAATAACGTTTTAAAACTGCGGTACCGTTTTCCAGCAAAGCCACCACAATTTCCCCATTCATAACCTCAATAACTTCTTCAACCACCACATAGTCACCGTCTAAAATGCCGTCTTCAATCATGCTGTCACCCCGCACTTGTAAAATATAAGAACGGTGCTTTCCGCTTACCATATGGGGCGCAACTTGAAAGGACATATTGCTGGTTCTATATGGCTCCAGCGGCAGACCGGCAGAAATATAACCAATCACTGATAAAGAAATACTGGCCTCATCCCTACCGGCCGCTTCCTCAACTATTTCCATTCCCCGAGAGCCTACATAGCGCCTCATCACGCCTTTTTCTACCAAACGGCTAATGTGTTCGTGAACCGTTGACAGAGAAGATAACCCCATAACATCAGCCACTTCTCTAAGAGTTGGGGCAAAACCACGTCTTTGAATATACTGTTGAATATAATCAAAAATTTGTTTTTGTTTTTTATATAAAACAACCGGCATTTTATCTCCTTTGGTTTTTTTACTGTTTTATTTTGGTAGTTTTATTTGCTAAACCTTTGCTAAATCCAGTAAAACAAAGACTGCTTAGACTTGTCAAGTAGCATCAGCTTAGTTACTATAAATTAATGTTTAAAAAACTTGTCTATTTTGTCCTTGTCTTGTTTTTCGGTTTAACCGGTTATTTATTAACTTCAACTTCAGCTTTAGCCGCAGACGAATTTTACAGCTCTACTATCAGCGAATATCGGATTAAGGCTGACGGCACTACGGCTGTCAGCCAAAAAGTCAGCTTAACTAATCGCCTGGCCAATGTTTACGCCAGCAAGTATTCTTTTACTATTGGTTCAACTCGAATAAAAAATATCGCCGCTTATGATGCGGACAGCACTTTGCCAACCAATATCCAATATCTACCCAATAAAACCGAGATTGAGGTTGAATTTACTGAAGTAGTCACCGGAAAAGGGGAGACGGTCGAGTTCACTTTATTTTTTGAAACATTAGACTTTAGCTTTAAAAGCGGTCAGGTTTGGGAAATCACTTTGCCTAAGCTGGCAAATGCCCAGGAATTTCAAAATTATCAGATTAACCTAATTGTCCCCAAATCGTTTGGCGACCCGGCTTTAATTTCTCCTGAACCTGACCGGATTGAAGGCGATAACCAAACAGTGGCTTATTTTTTTACCGGTGATACCGTCCGAACTCAAGGCATTATGGCAACTTTTGGCGATTGGCAAATTTTTGAGTTTAATTTTACTTATCAATTAGAAAATAACCGGCCTTTTCCGGTTAAAACTCAAGTCGCCTTGCCGCCTGACACTGATTATCAGCGGGTTTATTATGATTCAATTGAGCCGCCACCTAAAAATGTTACAGTTGATAGTGACGGCAACTGGCTGGCTGAGTATGAACTTGCTATTGGCGAAAAAATAAAAATCCAGGCTCAGGGCTCGGCTCAGATTTTTTTACAGCCGAACAGGGTTTCAACACCACCCACTTCAACACAACTGGCTCAATATTTAGAACCGCAAAAATATTGGCAGGTAGATCATCCTGATATCCAAAACCGAGCCAGTAAACTTAAAACTGTGAAAGCAATTTACGACTATGTTGCCACTGAATTGCTTTATGATTATGGCCGGATTGAGCTTCAGGCAGAACGTTTAGGCGCACTCCAGGCACTTAAACAGCCTCAAAGTGCTATTTGTATGGAATTTACGGATTTGTTTGTCGCTTTAGCCCGGGCGGCGGGGATTCCGGCACGAGCAGTTAACGGCTATGCTTATACCAGCAATAGCCAGCTTAAACCTTTATCTTTAGAACAAGATTTACTTCATAGCTGGCCGGAATACTGGGATGAAGAGAATCAGATTTGGCGACCGGTTGATCCTACTTGGGAAAACACCACTGGCGGAATTGACTTTTTCAACCATTTTGATTTAAACCACTTTGTTTTTGCCATTTATGGTTCATCAAGCACCCTGCCATTACCGGTTGGAGCTTATAAGCTTAATGGTAGTGAAGAAAAAGATGTGGTGGTTGAGTTTGGTAAAGAAATTAAAAGCCGATCCGAAACCGAAGTAATTATTAAACAAGCCGCACATGGTTTACCTTGGCTGCCAATTAATGCTAGTTTAGTAATTCAAAATCTGGGTAATCACGCCATTTATCAGCTTAAAACCAAACCAATCCAGGGTGAGATCCAGGTTAACTCCACTTACTTACAACTGCCGGCTTTGCCGCCTTTTGCCAGTTATGAAATTCCTTTTTTAATTAAAAATCAGCTTATTTGGTCACCGGTTGATATAGAAATTGCCTGGCAAATCCAAGATCAAATTTACCGCAAACTAATTGCACCACCGCCGCTGTTAAATCCAGAACTGCTGATTTATTTACCTCTTGTTTTATTCCCGATTATTTTTAACCTGCTTGTCTTTACAATTAGCCAAAAACTTGCTAAAAAATTAGTTAAACGTTTCCGCTCTGATGAAAAAATTTCTTAAAAAATATACCCGTTATTTAATCGGCTTTGAAGTAGCCCGGTGTTTATTCCCCGGATTTTCCTATCATGGCGGCATCCAAACCCTACTATTGGCAGTTTTGGTTTTTAGCTTACTCCAGCGTTTTTTAAAACCGGTTTTTAAACTCCTTCTTTTACCTTTTAACCTTTTAACTCTGGGTTTTTTCCGCTGGGTGACTGATGCTTTAACTTTCTTTTTTGTGCCCTTAATCATTAAAAACGTTCAACTCAGCGCTTGGCAGTTTAATGGTTGGGAATTTCAGGGCTTTATCATCCCGCAGATTCATTTTCCAATCGCAACCGCTTATATTTTTACACCGTTAATAATTAGCCTGGTTAGTCATTATTTTCTCTGGTTAAACCAGTGAGCTTATGATATGATAAATTCCATGCAACTTCTGACGGTGGGACAAATTATCGTTGCTTTACTTTTAATTTCGACTATTCTCCTGCAAAGTGAGGGTAGTGGCTTAAGCAGTGTTTTGGGCGGCAGCCAATTTTATGGCACCAGGCGCGGAGTCGAAAAAGTTGTTTTTGGCAGCACAGTGGCTTTGGCCATCATTTTTATCCTGCTTTCTTTAATCGCTTATTTGAATTAAATGCGCTTAATAAAAAAAATCCGGCTTTTTATTTGGCTGTTTGTTGGCGTTGTTAAAAAATATTCCAAACTAATCGTCTTCAGTCTTATTTTAGGCGGAGTAAGCTTTTTCTTTGCAGGTTATTTAACTCCTGTTTTGCAAAAAGCCTTTATTCCGCGCAAAATTGGCTTAGTCGGCCACTATACTTTGATTGACCTGCCTGCAACTGTCCAAAAATTTTTAAGTAGCGGTCTGGTTGATATTACCACTGATGGCCAACCCCTACCTCAAATAGTGGAAGACTGGCAAGTATCAGAGGATCAAAAAAGCTATCAGTTCAAACTTAAAGACAACCTTACTTGGGTAACCGGCGAGCCTTTAAAAGCTGAAGAAATTAAATTCGAACTCAAAGATGTTGAAGTAGAAATTTTAGATGGCCAACGTTTAAAATTTCAACTTCAGGAACCCTTTACTCCTTTTCCGCTCTTGCTGGCTAAACCAATCTTTAAAAAAGGCCTGGTCGGTCTCGGACCCTTTCGGCTGTTAAAAGTCAAAAACAACGGCCAACTAGTTGACACCTTAACTTTAAAAAGCGACTCAGAAACAATTGCCTTTAAGTTTTATCCAACTGAAGAAGCGGCTAAAACCGCCTTAAAATTGGGTGAAATTAATGAATTGCGCATTTCTTATTCTTGCCAGCTTGAATCTGACTGGAACAATTACTTTACCTTGGAAAAACAACTCCAAACCAATCAATTCATTGCCCTGTTTTATAATCTGGATGATGCCAATTTAGCTTCAAAACAGTTGCGTCAAGCCTTAACCTACGCTATCAAAGAAAAACCAACTGATTCTTCCCGGGCAGTTGGGCCAATCAGTCCAGCCTCATGGGCCTTTAACCCTCAAGTTAAAAAGTATGATTTTAGTTCTCAATCAGCTCAAGAACTTTTAGCTCAATTTAATGAAGAGGGCAACGGAGAAACAGAGGAAAATTCCGAGCTGAATCTAACTATAAGCACTGTACCGCTTTTTCTTGATCTGGCTGAAAAGATTAAAGCCAACTGGGAAGAAGTTTTAGGGCTTGAAGTTGAAGTAAAAATGATTGACAACTTGTCCGACCCTTTTCAAATTCTTTTAGTCGCTCAGGAAATTCCACCTGATCCGGACCAATACAGCCTTTGGCACTCAACTCAAACCAGCAACATCACTCGGATTAAAAGCCCCAAAATCGACAAACTTTTAGAGGACGGCCGCAAGCTGGTCAATACCAAAGAAAGAAAAGAAGTTTATCTTGATTTTCAACGCTTTCTCTTAGAAGAACGCCCGGCTGCTTTTTTATTCCATCCATACACTTGTAATATTAAGAAAAAGTAGTGGGCGGTATAGGATTCGAACCTATGACCTTCCGGATGTAAACCGGACGCGCTACCAACTGCGCCAACCGCCCCTAGCCGTGCTTGCACTGAGCAAGCGCAGCGCGTCGAATGTGCCGAGGAGAGGACTCGAACCTCCACAGGATTGCTCCCACAGCCACCTCAAGACTGCGCGTCTGCCAGTTCCGCCACCTCGGCATGAGCTTGCCCGCCAAAATGCATAGTTTTTGGCTTGGTGCCGCAGAGAGGACTTGAACCTCTACGGGTTGCCCCACACGG